>JANNDF010001203.1:0-11922 GCA_031387445.1 Planctomycetia bacterium | reverse complement strand
GCGATCCCGGTGACCGAACAGGATGAGCAGAAACTCTTGAAGGTGACTGAATGGTACGCCCCCGGCGTCGGGAAGGTGAAGACGCGCTTCGAGACAAAGAAGGGGGAGATAGTCTGGGAGCTTCTGGAGTTCACCCCAGGGGAAGAAGAGAAGAAGTGACCAACACCTCGCCCCGGAGGGCCAGCCATGTCGGATGACAAATCGGATGCCGAGTACGAACGCCGCTACCCGCAGAAGCAGTCCGGAATCCCCGTGTGGGCCGTCCTGCTGCTCGTGCTCGGTGCGGTCGGGTTCTTCGGTGTGTTTGGGTTGGTTGCCCTCGGGATGATGTTCGGTGCCGTCGCCGCCACGCCCGTTCCGCCGCCGGTCGTGATGGCGACGGCCGAACCGCCGCGGCAGCCGGAGTACCTCACCCGCGCCACATTTGAGTTGGCGGTGACGGGCAAGACGGTGGATGAGGTGAAGGCGATGCTCGGCGAGCCGCCGATGAGCGGCGGCACGGACGGCGAGGAGACGTGGATGTACCGCAAGCGGACCACCAACCCGGCGACCGGCCAGCCGGACGACAGGACGGATGTGGTGTTCCGCGGCGGCAAGGCGGTGCGGGTGGACTACCGCACCGACGCCCCCCCGGGCGGCCCCGGCCCGCCCCCAGGCAAGTAGTAACCCAGAAGTAACGTCAGAGCGCCGGCCTGATCAGCCGGTGGTCGCCGGTTCGCCCCCGGCCGGGGGCACCTGGCACCGATGACCCGTTCCGTTAATAGCGTGGGCTGAGTGCGACCCCGGTCAAGACCACGCCGAACACGACGAGCATTGCCATGATGCAGAGCGTGATGAGAGTGCGCATGACGGCACCGGGATGAGGTGGCGGAGTGGGGTGCGGGCTCTGAGGCTGGCCATGGCAACTCGTGTGCCAAGCGAAATGACGCTGCTGTGCTTGTTTCCGAGGGGTCTACGCTCGTGCCACCCCCTCCCAGGCGGATGATTTCTTTCCGGGTGGATCACATTTAGCCGGCAAGGAACAAGCACCCACTCGCACGACACCAATCGGTGTTGCCAGCCGTCCGGTTCGATCCCGACTGGGGGCACTTCGCACGCCGAGTATCTCGACCGCTCCCACCTCAGATCACTTCCGCTCACCGATCGCCATAGTTGTCAAAGGCGAAGGAAGGCGGTTGCCGCTGCATCACCTTCCATGCCGAGCGAGGACCGTCAATGCGGACGCCAGCGATCACTCTCATGCTCGTGGGTCTGGTTTCTCTGGTCGGATGTGGCCCGAGCAACACACCCGGTGGGACGGCGAGCGGGGCCACCACCGGGTCGGGGAAGGCGACCGCCGCCGACCTGGGCAAACTGGGCTTCGCCCTGGCGGGATACGAGGACGGATTCAAGAAGGGGCCGGCCTCGGCCTCCGACTTGAAGGCGTTCATGGACTCCAACCCGCAGGATCAGGCCGCCTACCGGCGGGTCGCCGACGGGGACATCGTCGTCCTCTGGGGCACCTCGACGAAAGGCCAGAAGAGCGGGCCGGCGGCCACGGTGGCGGCCTACGCCCGGGATGTGCCGACGGCGGGGGGGTTGGTGCTGTACGGCTCGGGCGAGGTGCGGACCCTGACGGCGGCCGAGTTCGCCGCCGCCCCCAAAGCGGTCAAGCCATAAGCCCCTCGCTCCGGTGCGTGGGACCGCCCGCCGGGTGTGGATAGCGGGTGAAGGAGCAGCCGAAGAAGTGACCCTGGCCGCCGGTCCCCCGCCTACATCGAGCGGGCGCGGGTGACGGGCATCGCCGTCGGCATCGTGGTGATGTCGGCCTGCGCGGGCTGGCTGAATTGCATCGCGTCGAACTCCGTCCAGTCCGGCGACGACCGCAGTTTGTTCGACAACTCCTTCGGGGTGCAACTCGTGGCGTCGGCCATGATCGGGTACTCCCCCTTCTTGGCGAACCCGGTCGCGTTCCACACGCTGATGGCGAACTCGGAGCAGATCATGGCCTTCTTGCCCCCGGACGAGTTCAGCGGTGCCCCCCGCGTGCCGATCTGCCCGGCCAGGGTCGCCACCTTCTTCTTGCCGAAGAAGCCCAGCCCCGACCGGCTGATGACCGACGACACCAGCCGCGGCTTGCAGTACTGCATCTTGTCCCCTTCGGACATCGGCATGGCCCAGTTCCAGGCGGTCTGCGCGGCCGCCTCCGCCAGCCCCGCGTCCTTGTACCGGAACACCACATAGGTGTGCCCGCCTTCGATCTCGTTCACCGACACGCCGTCGTTGACCGCTTCGGCCACGAAGTGCGTGTTGCCCTTCTTCCCCCCCTGCCCGACGTAGATGGCCGCGTGGCAGAACTGGAAGCTGCCGTGCAGACTGTGCGAGAAGACGGCCTGGCCGAAGTTGATCAGTCCATGAATGACGCCGTCGAACGCCGCCTTGGTGAGCAGAATGTCTCCGCGGTTCAGGATGGGCTGTGAATTCTTTCGAGGCATCGCAGTCTCCGGTGGGGATGGTCGAAGGTGACGAGCCGGAATGCTCGCTTCCGAACACCTAGGACGGCATCGCGTCCGGCACCGACGGATTTGCGATGAGTCCGACGGACGACCCCGCCGGATTCGCCTGCCGTTCACGCCAGGGCTGAGGATTCCGGAGGAATTGCAACTGGCCGGGGCAGGCTCGTACGATGTGCGGCGGATCGACGCACGTGGGCCGCATCAGTTCCACCGGCTGTTTCGGCCGAAGAGGAGCAGCGCCGCCAGGAACAGCCCGTACCCGCCGCCGACCAGCAGCGGCGGGCCGCCGGCGACGAGGAACCCCGCAGTGGTCAGCCCGAACAGGTGCAACGCCACGCTCACGGCGATCATCGTGGTGAGAAGGGCCGTGATGACGCGAAGAGACCAGCCGCCGGAGCCGGTCGAAAAGTGCTGGCGAAGTGTGCCGATCAAATACCCGAGCGCGAGGCCGTCGATCATCCACGCCACGCCGAGCAATATTCGAGTGGCCACATCCCAGGCGGAAAGGGGTTCCACCCCCGGCGGGGTGAGCACCGTCACCGCAGCCCACACCAGCATCCACACGACCCACGACACCACCGCCGCCGGCCAGAGCTTCCCGCTGTTGATCCGCCAGCCCCACGGGATCAGCCACCCGGCGACGCGGTTCTTCCACGTCACCCGCCCGACCTCGGACGTGCGAAGGAGTACCACCCCAGCAATGCACGCGACCAGGGCGAGTGCGGCCAACACCGCGCCAACGAGCAGGGACTCGAACTGACTGACCAGCCACCAGCAGCCGACCGCGGCGACCGACAGCAACGCGAACTGACACAGCGAGCGGACGATCACGGCCGGTACCTTCGCTGCACTTCGGCCTTCAGTGCGTCGAGCACGGCGTCGTTGAATTGTGCCCGCACCTCGGCATCGTGTTCACCCGCCAGCACGTCGGCGAAATCCCAGCGGCCGTTCTCGTTGTCGGGGGAGTTCAGGTAGCTCCGCACGCAGTCCGGGTCCACGACCATGTACAGCATCTCGCTCGACGAATACCGACACTCCCACCGCATGGCGTGCCCTCCAACTACCTTGCCTTCCGGAATTTGATTGCGTCCAGTTTCTTGGTGCCGTCCTTCAACGTCCAGGTGGCGTACAGGGTCTTCGGGTCGTCCGCACTCAGTCGCAGTGTCCACACCGAACCGTCGTCGGCCGTCTCGCCGCTCGCGGTCAACCCGTCGTAGGCGAACTCGCCCATGTCGATGCGGGTCTCCTTCGGTTCCTTCTCTGACGCATCCTTCGTCACCGGCGTGAGACAGTAGCGTGCGCTGGTGCTCATCCCGTTCGGCCCTTTCCCGCCATTCCAGTAACTGATGCTGATGGTGCGTGTGACGTGACGTATTCCTACCTCACCCTCAGACGGAGGGATCGGATCAGCCTCCCAAGTTCCTTTCACCTTGGCCTCAAGGCTGCCCATCGGCGGATCGACAGGATCGCCCCCGCACCCGAGAAGCACGGCGACGACCGCAATCGCCAGCACGACGTTGATCGACTTCAAGAACCATTTGGGCAACATGGCCACTCTCGACGGTTGGTGAATGGGCCGGTTAACTTTATCATGCAAAGTAAATCGAGCAAGATCGTCTGGGGAGAGGTGGTGTGACTTGAGACTACTCCATTTCGCCTTCCTAACGGGCTGTTGGCGCGACTCGGTTTCGTGCCAGTGCTATAATCCCCTTCTGGCCGTTCAGTCCGCCACGCACCACCCGGCTTCCATGTTCAACCGCAACAACAACCGCCCGCCGGAATTGAAGTCCGCCCGCGAGATCGCCCTCATGCGGGAGTCGGGCAAACTGGTCGCCCGCGCGCTGAAAATCTGCCGCGACATGGCCAAGCCGGGCGTCAAGACCATCGACATCGACCGGGCGGTCGAGGCGTTCTACGCCCAGCACAACGCCACCCCGCTGTTCAAGGGCTACCCCGGCAAGGTGCCCTTCCCCGCCTGCACCTGCCTGAGCGTGAACGAGCAGGTGGTTCACGGCGTCCCTGGCGATCGCGTGCTGAAAGACGGCGACCTGCTGAAGGTGGACACCGCCTGCCGGCTGAACGGCTGGTGCGCGGATCGCGCCATCACCATCCCGATTGGCAACGTGCGGCCGGAGCGGTTGCGGCTGCTGAAGTGCGGCGAGGAAGTGTTGCAGATCGCCATCGACGAACTGCCGCGGCGGAAGTGGTGGAGCGAGGTGGCCAGCCGGATGCAAACGCACGCCGAGAAGGCCGGCTTCCGCATGGTGACGAACTACGTCGGGCACGGCATCGGCCGCACCATGCACGAGAACCCGCAGGTGCCGAACTACGTGACCAAAGAGACCCGCAAGCAGGACTTCCGCCTGGAGCCGGGGCTGGTGCTGGCCATCGAGCCGATGGTGAACATGGGCACGAGCGAGGTGGTGGTGCTGCGGGACCACTGGACGGTGGTGACGAAGGACGGTTTGGCCAGCGTGCATTGCGAGCACACACTGGCCATCACACCCACCGGCGTCGAGATCGTGACGAGCGACGACGGCGCGTTCGACGACGAGCCGAAGCCGACGCTGGTGGTGGATCAACCGCCGGCCTGACGTGTTCTGCTCGCTCCGCGAGCGGTCTTGTAGAACCCGCTCGCGGAGCGAGCAGAGCACTTCCATGACCCCCGACGATCCGAACCACCGGCCGACGGTCCCCGCGTCGGCCGCCGACGCCGACCAGACCCGCACGTTCGCCGTCGACCCGTCGGCCACACTCGCCCACCTCGGCCCGCCCATCAGCGGCCCGGTCGCCACGTGGCCGGCCGGCCTCACGCGGTATCAGCCACTGCACCTGCTCGGCGACGGCGGCATGGGCGAGGTGTACCTGGCACACGACACCCAACTCGACCGACAAATCGCCATCAAGTTCGCCCGCCGGGCCACCGCCGACACCGCCGCCCGCATTCTGTCCGAAGCCCGCGCCGCGGCCCGGTTGCACCACGCCGGCATCTGCCCGGTGTTTGATGCCGACGTGTGCGACGGCGTGCCGTACCTGACCATGGCGTTCGTGCAGGGGCCGAACCTGGCGGCGGAACTGAAGCGGCTCGGCCCGTGCCCGCCGGCGTATGCCGCCAAGCTGATCCGTTCCGTCGCCGAGTCGATGCAGTACGCGCACGACAGCGGGGTGATCCACCGCGACCTGAAGCCGGCGAACATTTTGCTGAACGCCGACCACGAGCCGGTCGTGACCGACTTCGGGCTGGCCGTGCGGCTCGACCGCGAAGGGCTGGCACACGGGGTCATCAGCGGCACCCCGCACTACATGGCCCCGGAGCAGGCGGCCGGCGACGCGGCCAAGATCGGCGAGCGGACGGACGTGTTCGCCCTCGGCGTGATCCTGTTCGAGATGCTGACCGGCCGCGTGCCCTTCGACGGCACCCCCCGCGAGGTGCTGGAACAGGTGAAGACGAAGGCGGTGCCGCCGGTGCGGAAGGTGCGGAAGGACGTGCCGAAGTTGCTCGCCGCCATCGTGGCAAAGGCGACGGCCCGGCACCCGGCCGACCGCTACGACGGGATGACCGCGTTCGCCGACGCGCTGGGCGACTACCTGCGGGCGGCGCAAGCCCCGGCGAAGAAGAAGTCGCTCGGGTGGGTGTGGTGGCTGGTGGGGGTGCCCGCCGGGCTGTCGCTCGCTTTCGTCATGTTGAGCTGCTGTGTCGGGCTGCTTCTGCCGGCGATTCAGAAACTGAGTAGGACACCCTCGACGAGCGCGACGCTCGATCCCGAGATCGCGCATCCGTCGTTGTCCGAACTCCTCCGTGAGGCCAAGGCGCTCGCCGATCAGGGCACGCTCGAGCCGGCGTTGGCGAGGTACTCGAAGGCGGTCGAACTCTATCCCACCGAGCCGTCCCCGCGAATGTTCCGCGCTCCCGTGTTGGAAAAGCTCAAGCGGCACGACGAGGCGCTGGAGGACTGGTCTTCGGTCATCCGGCAGAACAAGGGCTGGGCGCTCCCGCGGTTGAAACGGGCGGATTTGCTCATCCGGATGAACAGGTATTCTGAGGCGTTGACCGACTTGGATGCCTTGCTCACCTTGGAGCCGGAGAATCCCATTTACCTGACTCTCCGCGGTGAGGCGCGTTTCGAGTTGGCGGAGTACCCCGGTGCGTTGTCGGATTTGAACGCCGCGATCGGGTTGACCAAGGCGGGGTTGGCTCTCGACCTGGACGAGGTGTCTGAACAGCTTCCGGTGGCCTACCACCTGCGGGCGCTCACGAGGCGTGCGCTCGGGGACCCTGTGGGTGCCGAGAAGGACATGGGCGTCGTCAAGGAACACGAGGCCGGGTTGGCGGGCCGGTTCCGAGACCGCTACCGCCGGGGCGGCTCGATGCCTCCCACCCCACCGCCAACGCCGCCGGTGAAGGGTGACGGGAGTTCGCACACCCTCCCGACGATCAAGCGGAAATAGCCAGTCCCCGACCCCCACAGCTATAATCTCTACACCGTTCCCGTGCCCCCAGCCCCGTGCTCAAGGCCCGTATGTCCGTCGATTTACAGCCCGCCGGCATTCGCAACCCGAAAGCGGTGTACGCCAACCTGTCGCCGGCGGGTTTGGTCGAACACGCGGTGCGGCGGCAGGAGGGGCAGCTCACCAGCCTGGGGGCGTTCGCCGCGTTCACCGGCGCGCGCACCGGCCGCAGCCCGAAAGACAAGTTCATTGTCAAGGAACCGGGCGTCGAATCGCACGTCAACTGGGGGAGCGTGAACCTGCCGATGGCTCCGGCCACGTTCGCCCGCCTCCGGGACCTCACGACCGCGTACTTGCAAAACCGCGACCTGTTCGTGTTCGACGGGTTCGCCGCCGCCGACCCGGCCCACCGGGTGAGCCTTCGCGTGGTGAGCGAAAAGGCGTGGCACAGCCTATTCGCCCGCTGCCTGTTCCGCCGCCCGACGGCGGGCGAGTTGGAAGCGTTCACCCCCGAATGGACGGTGTTGCACGCCCCGGACTTCCACCCCGACCCGGCCCGCGACGACGTGCGATCCGACGTGGCCGTGGCCATCAGCTTCGAGCAGAAGCTGATCGTGGCGGCGGGCGCGAGCTACGCCGGCGAAATCAAGAAGAGCATCTTCACCATCCTGAACTACCTGCTACCGCAATCGGGCGTGCTGAGCATGCACTGCTCGGCGAACGTGGGTGCGGCCGGCGACGTGGCCCTCTTCTTCGGGCTGAGCGGCACCGGCAAGACCACCCTGAGCGCCGACCCGGAACGGCGGCTGATCGGCGACGACGAACACGGCTGGGGCGACGACGGCGTGTTCAACATCGAGGGCGGGTGCTACGCCAAGACGATCAAGCTGAGCCGCGAGAAGGAGCCGCAGATCTACGACGCCATCCGCTTCGGGTGCGTGCTCGAAAACGTGCCGATTGATCCCGTGACGCGGGTGCCCGACTTCGACAGCAGCGCGTTCACCGAGAACACCCGTGCGGCGTACCCGGTGGACTTCATCGCCGGGCACGAGCCGAGCGGACGCGGCGGACATCCGAAGACGATCTTCTTCCTCACGTGCGACGCGTTCGGCGTGCTGCCGCCCATCGCCCGGCTGACGCCCGATCAGGCGATGCAGCAGTTCCTGTGCGGGTACACGGCGAAGTTGGCCGGCACCGAGACGGGCGTGACCGAGCCGACCGCCACGTTCAGCACCTGCTTCGGCGCGCCGTTCATGCCGCTGCCGCCGAAGGTGTACGGGAACATGCTGAAGGAGCGGATGCAGCGGTTCAACGTGCCGGTTTACTTGGTGAACACCGGGTGGAGCGGCGGGGGCGTGGGGGTGGGGTCGCGGATGAAGCTGAGTTGGACGCGGGCGCTGCTGCGGGCGGCGATGACCGGCGGGTTCGCGGGCGTGCCGTTCGCGCCGGACCCGGTATTCGGGCTGGGCGTGCCGACCAGTTGCCCCGGCGTGCCGGCCGAGGTACTCCTGCCGCGGAACGCCTGGGCCGACCAAGGGGCCTACGACGCCGCCGCCGTCAAACTGAAGGGCATGTTCGACGCCGAGGCGAAGAAGTACGAGTGAGGCGAGAAGTGCCCGACACGGTTTCCATTGACGATCTCAACGGCCGCATCCTTCGCGATACGTTCGGTTCGCTCACCTGCGAAGGCGACGGGTTCCTGCTGTTCGGCATTCTCCACTCATACCAACTCGTCTTGTCCGGTCCGGTGTTGTCAGATCGCCTGAGCGAAGCCGGGAAGCAAGTGGCTGCCGACACGCAACGTCGATGTGCCAGTGCCGTGGCCGAGTTGTACACGGGTGATCGCGCCGAACAGATGTACTGGTATTTTCGATGGGGGGGAATGGGGTGCGGACATCAAGTTGGGGTCTCTCACCGAATCCGAGCGAGAACGGATGCGTGGGCTGATGCGGCACATTCAAAGCCACCCGTTCCTACTCGGGTTCGCCTACGAGGACGAGGGGTACGACCCGGCCGGATACTTCGAGGCTGAAGGGTCGTAACGGGCACTCGGCACACACGCTCACTCGAACAACTTCGCCACCGGCACGCTGAACCCCGGTAACACCTCCGGCACGGTCAGGGTGTCGTTCCGTCGGAATGTTTCCTGCACGACATCGGGACGATACACCGACGCCGTTTCCGACCTCGGGTCGAGGATCACCACTACCTTCACCCCCGCCGCCATGTACTCCCCCACCTTCGTGAACAACTCCGTCCACAGGTTGGTAGGTGACACCACCTCGACCACCAACTCGGGAATCACGTCCAACACCCCGTCCGGCACCCTCCCCTTCGCCAACCGCTCGTAAGTGATGAACAGCACGTCCGCGCCGCGAAGGGTGTCAGGGTTACTCCGCACCTTCACGAAGCTGTCGTTGGACATCACATGTCCGATGTCGTGTTCATCTACGAAGTTGCCCAGGAGCCGGGTGAAGGTTGAACAGACCTTTCCGTGACGCAGATTTGGCATGGGCGTCTCCACAGGTATCCCGTGAACCAGTTCCATCCGCTGGTTTGAGAACTTCTCCGCGAATTCGTCGGCGGTGAGCAACTTCACGGCGGGCGGGGTGAGAACGGCGGACATGAGACTCCTCCAAAGTCGCCCTATCTGTACCACACCCGACAGGAAGAGGGAACGCGGCTCGTGACCCGCACGCCGACAAATCCACTTGAGTTTGCCCGCCGCGTACCGACAATACCGACGCTTCCCGACGCCCGCACCCGGAGGCCACCCATGCGCCGCCTCGCCGTCGCCGTTCTCCTGTCCGTCTCCGCCGTCGCCTTCGCCCAGACCCCGGCCAAGCCGACCGTCACCGCCGAGGCGACGGAGACCGTCCGCGCCAAGCCGGACGCCGCCCGCGTCGTCTACTCAGTGGCCGCCCGCAACGCCGACTCGGAGACCGCCGGTAGCGACAACGAGACGCTCACCACACAATTCGTGGACGCCCTGAACAAGCTGAAGCTGACCGGGGTGAAGGTGGCCCCGGACCCACTGCGGGTGGACCGGGTGGAACTGGGGAACAACCGCGGCGGCGGCATCGGGGTGGGCGAGTTCAACGCCGTGCGGGCGGTGGTGGTGACGGCCACCGAGGCCGACCCGGTCAAGCTGGCCACCTTGGTGGAGAAGGTGCAGAAGGAGGCGGCCAAGCAGGGTGTGGGCGGGGAAATGGGCCCGTCCAGCTACAACGGCGCGCAGTACGAGCGGGCCGGGGGCGTGAAGGTGGCGTACACGCGGGCGGAAGCCGGGTGGGAGGAGGCGACCACCGCGGCCATCGCGTCGGCCACCAAGCGGGCCAAGCAGAAGGCCGAGGCGCTGGCCACCGGCGCCGGGCTGACGCTGGGCGACCTGGTGTCGGTGGGCGAAGTGTCGAGTGAAGCGCCGAAGGCGACGCCGCTGGTGGCGACCACGACCACGTCTGCCCCGTACCTGGGCGGGCAGGTGAACCCCGGCGTAACCGCCGACACGTTGGACACCTTCGTGGACGGCGAACTGGTGCGGAAGGTGAAAGTACGGGTGGTGTACAGCACGAAGTGACCGACCGGCGAACCACGGCAGAGTTGCCGGGGGGTGCTGCTCAACAAAGCACCCCCGGCATCTCTGCCGCGGTTCGCCATTTGCACTCTCCGCTTCCGCGGCGCGTTCCTCGTCCGCCGCGTGGCCGGTTGCTTCCGCACCCGGCGGATGTACGCGGCTTCGGCCGGCATCATCACCCCTCCCGCTGTTGCCCCCACGGATACAGTAACCGTGCCGGGCGTTCGCGCTGGTTCCCACCACCCCCGGCATCACTGCCGGGGTTCACCCGTCCCGAGAGTTCGCATGTCTCCACTGTTAGTCGCCGCCCTCGCCCTCGCTCAACCTCCCGCCGCCTCCACCGAGTGGAAGGACGCCGAGAAGACCTACCTGTCGAACATCACGCAAGTGACCAAGGATTTCGTGCGGGCGGGGGAAGGCTACTTCTCGCCGGACGGTAAACAGGTCATCTACCAGGCCGAGGAGAAGGACACCGGCAACCCGTTCTACCAGATCTTCGCCCAAGACCTGGCGACCGGGAAGAACTGGAAGCTGTCCCCCGGCAACGGCCGCACCACCTGCGCCTACTTCCGCCCGGACGGCAAGCGGATCATCTTCGCCAGCAGTCACGAAGACCCGAAGACGAAGGAGCACCAGGAGGCCGAGTACAAGCAGCGGGAAGCGGACGCGAAGGCGGGCGTGCGGCGGCGGTACTCGTGGGACTTCGACCCGTTCATGAAGATTTACGAGGCGGACCTCGACGGCTCGAACCGCAAGTGCCTGACCCCGGACGCGAAGGCGTACACGGCCGAGGGCAGCTTCAGCGCCGACGGCAAGAAGATCGTGTACAGCAGCGGGAACGCCGGCGACGTGCAGATTTACATCATGGACGCCGACGGCAAGAACCCGAAGGCGTTGACCACCGCGAAGAACTGCTACAACGGCGGGCCGTTCCTCAGTCCGGACGGCACAAAGGTGATCTTCCGCAGCGACCGCAAAGAGAAGGACCGGCTGCAACTGTACGTGGTGGACGCCGACGGCAAGAACGAGAAGGCGCTCACCGACAACGACAAGTGGGTCTACTGGGCGCCGTACTGGTACAAAGACGGCAAGCACATCATCTACACCGCCGCCGACCATAGCGACGAGAAGGCCCGGCCGAACTACGACCTCTACTGGATGAACCTGGAGACGGGCAAGACCACCCGCATCACCCACGCACCGGGGCAGGACGTGCTGCCGGTGTTCAGCCCGGACTACAAGAAGGTGATGTGGACGAGCAGCCGCGACGGGCGCAGCCCGACGCAACTGTGGATCGCCGACTTCACCCCGCCGACCGACAAGTAGGTGCCGCCTGCCGGGCGGTACGCGGGGACCGGGAACGGTGTGACCAAATGGAGTCAAACCTACCCGGTCACTCCGTTC
>JANNDF010001175.1:0-6452 GCA_031387445.1 Planctomycetia bacterium | reverse complement strand
CCCCCCGGGGGTGGGGGGGCTCGGCCCCCGTCGTTCACCCGCTCCACGGGGGGGGGGGCGGGGCCGCGATTCGTCCCCCTCACCCGGATCGTCCGCTCCGCTTCCGATCCGACCTCTCTCCCGCTCCGCAGGGGAGAGGTGGGGGCAGTTCCACACCCCGAATGAGCTGCAACGAACCACTCGCCCACCCAAGGTGCCCGCATGAAACCCACCCGCCGCACGTTCCTCCGCGCCGCCGGGGTGTGTCTCGCCCTGCCCGCGCTGGCGTCCGCCGCCGAACCGAAGAAGGACAAGGTGCCGCGACGGATGGTGTGCATCAACACCCCGCTCGGCCTGCACCCGGCCGCGTTCTTCCCCACCACCGCCGGCAAGGACTACAAGCCGTCGCCGTACCTGGAACTGCTCAAAGACCTGCGCGACGACTTCACCGTCGTCTCGGGCCTCACGCACCCGGACGTGGGGCCGAGCCACGATTCCAACCTCAGCTTCCTGACGGGTGCCCCGCACCCCGAACAGCGGGCCGGGTTCAAGAACAGCATCTCCCTCGACCAGTACGCGGCCGAACACCTCCGCGGGCAGACGCGGTTCGCCACCCTGCCGCTGTCGTGCGAGGGGTTCACCCTGTCGTGGACCCGCAGCGGGGCGATGGTGCCGTCCGAGTCGTGGCCGTCGGGCGTGTTCGCCAAGCTGTTCATCGAAGGGCGGCCGGATGAAGTGGAGGCTCAGAAGCGGCGGTTGCAAGACGGGCAGAGCATTCTCGACGCGGTGCGGGGACAGGCGAAGTCATTGAAGGCCGACCTGGGCACCGCCGACCGTGAGAAGCTCGACGAGTACTTCACCAGCGTGCGGGAACTGGAGCAGGCGCTGGCGCAGTCCGAGGAGTGGGCGAAGAAGCCGAAGCCGAAGGTGGACGCGAAGAAGCCGACCGACGTGGCCAACCCGACCGACCTGGTAGCCAAAACGAAACTCTGGTTCGACCTGATTCACCTGGCGTTGCAGACGGATTCGACGCGGCTGGTGACGCTGCAACTGCTCGGCACCAGTGGCGTGCCGCCGGTGGACGGCGTGCAGTTCGGCCACCACGACCTGTCGCACCACGGCAAGGACGCGACCAAGATCGACCAGTTGAAGAAGGTGGAGATCGCCAAGATGAAGGCGCTCGGCGAATTCCTGACGAAGCTGAAGGGGACGAAGGAAGACGGCTCGACGCTGCTCGACCGCACGAGCGTGTTCTTCAGCAGCAACCTGGGCGACGCCAGCACGCACGCGGTGAAGAACATGCCGGTGCTGCTCGCCGGCGGCGGGTTCAAGCACGGCCAGCACCTGGCGTTCGACAAGAACCCCCCGCCGCTGTGCAACCTGTATGTGTCGATGCTCCAGCGGCTCGGCATCGAGGCGGACAAGTTCGCCAGCGGCACCGGCACGCTCACCGGGCTAGAAATGGTGGGATAACCCGCGACTGCTACGCCAGCACCGCTTTCACCACGTTGCCGTACACGTCGGTCAGCCGCTCGTGGCGGCCCTGGTGGAAGTACGTCAGCTTCTCGTGGTCCAACCCCATTAGGTGCAGGATGGTGGCGTGCAGGTCATGCACATGCACCTTGTCCTCCACCGCCTCGAAGCCCAACTCGTCGGTCGCCCCGTGCGTGATGCCGCCCTTCACCCCGCCGCCGGCCAGCCACATGCTGAACCCGTAGGGGTTGTGGTTCCGCCCCGGCTCGTTCTTCCCCTCGCTGAACGGCATCCGCCCGAACTCCCCACCCCAGACGATCAGCGTCTCGTCGAGCAACCCCTTCGCGGCGAGGTCGGTGAGTAGACCCGCAATCGGCTTGTCCACTTCGGCGGCGTGCTTGCCGTGGTTCGACTCGATGCCGGCGTGGGCGTCCCAGGTGTCTTCCAGGTGCCCGCCGCCGCTGTACAGTTGCACGAACCGCACCCCGCGTTCCACCAGTCGGCGGGCGATCAGGCAGTTGCGGCCGAACTCGTCGGTCGTCTTGTCGCCGATGCCGTACATGGCGAGCGTCTCCTTCGACTCCTTGCTGAAGTCCACCGCTTCCGGTGCCGCGGCCTGCATGTTGAACGCGAGTTCGTAACTGGCGGCGCGGGCGGCCAGCTCCTTCCCACCCGGACGCGCTTCCATGTGCTGGTGGTTCAACGCGGCGAGCAGGTCGAGCTGGTTCCGCTGGGCTTCGGGGGTGACGTGCGCCGGGCCGCGGAGATCCAAGATCGGGTCGCCGGTCGGCCGGAACAGCGTGCCCGAGTACGCCGCCGAAACGAACCCGCTCGACCAGTTCGGCTGCCCGCTGATCGGCCCGCCGCGCTTGTCCATCAGCACCACGTAGCTGGGCAGGTTCTGGTTCACCGTGCCCAGCCCGTACACCGCCCAACTGCCCAGACTCGGCCGGCCGATGAACGTCTTGCCGGTGTTCATCATCACCAGCGCGGAGCCGTGGGCGTGGCTGTCGGTGTGGCACGAGCGGATGACGGCCAGCTTGTCGGCGTGGTCGCGGACGTGCGGGAAGTAGTCGGAGACGGGCAGGCCGCTCTTGCCGCCCAGCTTGAACTTGCGGAACGCCGGGGTGAGGAAGCCCACCTTCCGCCCGCCGGAGTTGATGAACTTCTTGTCCTTCGGGATCTCGCTGCCGGCGAACTTTTCCAGCGCCGGCTTCGGGTCGAACGTGTCCACCTGACTCGGCCCGCCGTTCATCATCAGGAAGATGCAGCTCTTGGCCTTGGTGGGGAAGTGCGGCTTCTTCGGGGCGAGCGGGCCACTTTCGGATGCCGGGGCTATCGCCTCCGACGCAAGCAACCCGGCCAGGGCGACGCCGGCGAACCCGCCGCCCATCTCCCAGAGCAGTTCGCGGCGGGAGATGTTGTTGCACGGGAAGAGCATGGGGAGAACTCGGTTGGTTCGATAGGGTGGGTCGCTCTCTCCGAGAGCGACATCCGAACCGGCTCTCGGAGAGAGCCGGTCACCCTACTTCAGTCCACGTACAGGAACTCGTTCGTGTTCAGCAGCACGTGGCACAGCGACGCCAGCGCGTCGAGTGCCGCATCCGGCCGATTGGCGAACTCCTTCGCCTGCTTCTCCAGGTGCCCGACCGCCGCTTTCACTTCGTTCTCCCGCGGGTCGCGGCCGAGGGCCAACCGCCACGTCTGCGTCGCCTGTTCCTCTGGCGTGCCCTTTGTGCCGATCCGTTTCGCCATTGCCGCACTCTGGGTGTGAACGAACGGATTGTTTAGCATGGCCAGCGACTGCGTCGGCACGGTGGTCACGTCGCGGCGGCAACTCGGCAGCGTGGTGTCGGGCAGGTCGAAGGTGGTCAGTAGCGGCGGGAGCAGGCCGCGTTTGGCGAACACATAAACGGCCCGCCGCCCCTGCTCCTCCGGCGGTGACGCTTTCCACGCCGCCGACTTGGTGGACAGCCCTTCGAGCGCGTCGGCAGGGATGTCCGGGGAGAAACTCGGCCCGCCGATCTTGTCCAGTTTCAGATTCCCGCCGGCCGCCAACAGCGAATCACGCAGCGCTTCCGCCTCCAGCCGCCGCCGCTCGGCCCGCCACCACAGGCGGTTGCCCGCGTCCGCCTTCGCGTACTCCTCTTGCTGAGGGTGGACCGAACTCTGGCGGTACGTCGCAGACATCAACAGCAGCCTGTGCAGCGGCTTCGTCCTCCCGCCGTTGGCAATGAACTCCGCGGCCAGCCAGTCGAGCAACTCCGGGTGTGTGGGTTTGTCGCCAGTGAACCCGAAGTTGTCCGGCGTGCGCACCAGCCCGAAGCCGAAGTGGTGCTGCCAGACGCGGTTCACCCACACGCGGGCGGCGAGCGGGTTCTTCGGGTCGGCGATCCACGTCGCCAGTTGTAGCCGGCGGGTGGTGGTCTTCGCGTCCTTCGGCGGAGGGGCGAAGGGCTTGTCCAGGTCCGGCATGGCCGACAGGTGGCCGGGTTCGACCACCGCACCGGGGCGGTTCGGGTCGCCCTTCTTCAACAGCTTGATCGGCGGCACCTCACGCCCGCGGTCGGTCCAGCCGAACACGTCCTTGCGACCGAGCGCCTTCTCGTCCGGCCCACCCAGGTGCTCTCGCGGGCCGGACGGGATGTGCCCCGCCCAGAACGCCCCGGCCATGCGGTAGTAGTCCGTCTGGCGGATGGGATCGAACTTGTGGTCGTGGCAGCGGGCGCACCGCACGGTCAACCCGAGGAACGCGGTGCTGGTCGCCCCCACCATGTCTTCCAGCCGGTCGTACTGGTACTCGTTCGGGTCGTTCGGCTCGTCGTTCCAGGTGCCCAGGCGGATGAAGCCGGTGGCGATCACGCTCTGCTCGGTGGCGTTCGGCATCTCGTCGCCGGCCAGTTGTTCGGTCACGAACCGCTCGAACGGCATGTCGGCGTTGAACGCGGCGATCACCCAGTCGCGGTACTTCCAGACGTGCGGCTTCACCTGGTCGCGCTCGTACCCGCACGTCTCGGCGTAGCGGGCCACGTCCAGCCAGTGCCGCCCCCACCGCTCGCCGTAGTGCTTGCTCGCCAGCAGGGAGTCGATGACCTTCTCGTAGGCGTCGGCGGCATCATCTTTGGCGAACGCCTCCACCTCGTCGTAACTCGGCGGCAGGCCGAGCAGGTCGAAGTAGACGCGCCGGATGAGGGTGCGCTTGTCGGCCGGCGGGGCAGGTGACAACTTGTTGTCAGCGAGCTTGGCGAGGACGAAGCGGTCGATGGGGTGCGACACGCCGTCCACCTCCGGGGGGGCGATCCGCTTCACGGGTTGAAGCGACCACCAGTCGCGGCCCGCCCGCCGGGAATTCGATGTGGCGAACGGGTCGATCGGGTCGGTGCCCCACTTCGCCCCGCCCTCGATCCACGCCTTCAAGATGGCCTTCTCGTCCTTGTTCAGCGGCTTTTTCGGCGGCATCTCGTCGGCCACCACTTTCTTCCACAACGTGCTCGCATCGAGTTTGCCGGGCACCGCGGCCAGCTTGTCCCCGACGACGTTCGCCTTCCGCGACAGGTCGAGGTCGCCTTTCGCCCCATCACCACTGTGGCAGTCCAGGCAGCGGCTCGCCAGGATCGAGGCCACGTCGCGGTCGAAGTCGGGTGCCGCGTGGCCGACGGGACACCAGAACAGGACCATCAGCACTGGAACGGCGTGCCGGGAGAGGTGGGCGCGCCTCCACACACCGTCGCGTCGTCGGCGGGGTCGTGGCACGGAATCGCCCAGCGCCGTGTCGGATCGGGTCACGAGCAGTCTCGCGGGAGGGTGACGCTGTGTGTGGTGAATCCTACGGGGCGGCATCGGGGTGACGAACGGGCCTGACGCGGCTGTCGGCCACAGGGGGGGAGAGTTTACGGCGGTGAGGTGTTGGCCACCGATCCGCCGCGTGGTTGCCGCACTACCCCTCGGCGAACGGGGCCAACTTGCCGGCGAGGGCGATCCTCGCCTTCGCCCACCGCCGCTTCACCGTGTCCTCGTGGACACCGAGCAATTCCCCCACCTCCGCCTGGGACAACCCCTGGAAGTAGTGGAGCATCACCACCTCCTTCAACTCGTCGTCGAGGGTGTCGATGGCGTCGTACAGGTCGATCACCAGGTCCGATCCGGCGTTCCCGTCGTCGGACCCGTCGGGCGGATTGAACTGCCCGCTCCCCTCATTCACCACTCCCCCGCGGCGGCGGGACGCCCGCACCAGATCGATGAGCACCCGCTGCATCTGGAGCGAGGCGAGGGCGAGGAACTGCCGCACCGTCGTCGGCCGCACCTCGTCCACCGCCCTGTGCAGCTTCAGATACGCCTCCGAGACGACAGCGGCCGTTTCGTCCGGGCCGGAGTTGAACCCGCGGAGCAGTTTTCGGGCGAGGATCATCAGCCGCTCCCCGGAGCGGTTGACCAGTTCGGCCTTCGCCGCCGGGTCGCCTGCCAGGAACTTGTCCAGCGCGGCCTGGATGTGAACGGTGGACGAGTTGAGCACGGGCGGCCCTCTGAAGTGTCGTCCGCGATCTTACCCCGGCTGCCAGGGCGGAGGAAGGGCGTGCGCCCCCTCTCACCCTTCGGGGTCGTGGTCCTCCTCCACCGCCTTCGCGTACTTGGTCCTGATGCGCGTCCAGATTTCGGCCATGATCGCGCCGGGGATGGTCTTGCTGTCCTTGCGAACTTTGTGGATGAGCGGCCGTTCGCCGGTGGCCAGCAGCGCCGAACGGGCCTCGTGGCACTGCTCGAACTTGGCCGCACAGGCGGCCGCCATGAGTTGCCAGTGCGCCCAGGTGCCGACCGGGACCGCCTGACCGCGGTAGGTCACGGTCGCCCCATATTCGACGGCGTACCCGGCGCGTTTGGCCTCGTTCCCGCTCAAACCGCTCACCCGCCGGCGATCCGCCGCGGACTCGAACTTGAGCGACTGCCAGAACCCTTCCACGGAGACGAACGGCTCACCGTCCAACTCGAACGGCGTCGCGGCC
>JANNDF010001169.1:0-4844 GCA_031387445.1 Planctomycetia bacterium | reverse complement strand
GGAATGCGGCCCCGCTCCCCGTCGGTCGCGGTTCGAGTGGTGGGATCGGCTTGCGTCCTCGGTGTCACTGGCATTCCTGCCGGTCCACCGGACTGCTTCCCACCGCGAGCAGATTCTGCCCGAACTACAGTGATGGTAGGCACCGCCCTACAATTGGGCGAAGACATCTTTCCTATCCGACCGATAGGCAGGGCGAATGGAACTTCATCAGCTCCGGTATTTCGCCAAGGTGGCCGAGTTGGGCCATTTCACGCGGGCGGCGGAGGCGTGCGGGGTGTCGCAGCCGTCGCTCAGTCAGGCGATTGCGAAGCTGGAAGAGGAGGTGGGGAAGCCGCTGTTCGAGCGGCTCGGTCGCGGCGTGCGCTTGACCGACGCGGGGGTGAAGCTGCGTGACCGCGCGTCGCACATCGTCCGCCTGGTGGACGAGGCGCGAGCCACCCTCACCCACGCCGCCGACGCCGGGCGGGTGGTGGTGGCCGCCATCCCCACCGTCGCCCCGTATTTCTTGCCGAAAGTGCTGGCCGCGTTCGCCACCGAGTGCCCCGACTCGGAGGTGGAGGTGATCGAGGAGCCGACCGAGCGGGCCATCGGCCGAACGGCGGCGGGGGAGGCCGACTTGCTCGTGGCTGCACTGCCGGTTCGCCACGACGACCTGCACGTCGAACCGCTGCTGACGGAAGAGTTGTTGGCCGTGTTACCAGCCGGACACCCGCTCGCCGCGAAACCGCGGGTGACGTTGAAGGAGCTCTCCGCCGAACGGTTCGTGCTGCTGAACGAGGCCCACTGCCTGACCGAAACGGCCCTGGCGTTCTGCACCCGCCGGCACGCCGCCCCGGTGGTCACGTCGCGGATTCACCAACTGGCGACCGTGCTGGAACTGGTGAAGGTGGGGCACGGGGTCAGTTTGATCCCCCAGATGGCTGCCGCCGCCGACCCGAGCAAGCACCGCGTCTACCGCCCCATCGCCGGCGAGAAGCCGACCCGCACCCTGGCCATCGGGTGGAGTACGCGGCGGTATCACTCGCCGCTCTTCGGCCTGTTCGTGGCGGCGTTGCGAAAGGCCGCGGGTGTGACGGGGTGAAGGTTGACAGCCCCTCTCCACCCCTGGCCGCGTCCGGCAGGCGGTGGTAGCCTCACGAAACACCCGGAGTTCCGCCGTGCGACACCTCGCCTTCGCAGTCACCTGCTGCACGCTGCTCGCCCCCGCCTTCGCCCAAGTGGTGAGGAAGGACGCGCTCGGCGACCCGCTGCCCGATGGTGCCATCGCTCGCCTCGGCACCGAGCGGATGAAGTTCGCGGACTTATCCCGCCAGGAACTCGGGCCGCCTTTTGTCCTTCATCCGGACGGCAAGCGGCTGTACGCCAACACCAACAACCGTGCCCGTGAGGTGGACTTGGTGACAGGCAAAATAGTTGGGCGGGTCGGGCCACCCGGCCAGAAAACCATCCTGTCTCTTTCTGGTGATGGGAAACGTGCTTTCGGGAATGACGATTGGACGATGCAGTGCTGGGAGGTGGGGGCGGACAAGACCCTCAACCCGCGGAAACCGCTTGAGTTCGACCCCACGCCCACCGCTTACGGTGCCTCACCATCGGCCGATGGCGAACTGGTTGCGCTGCCTGCGTTCAACAACAATCCAGTGCCAGGCAAACTGCTGGTTGCCAGTCTCTACAACATCCGCGAGCAGAAGAAGGTGCAGAAGTTTGAGGTCATTCACAACCGTCAGGTCAACGTGAAACTGTCTGGCAATGGTACCCGACTTGCCACTTGGGGGGAATACGCCAAGTCGGGCAAGCCAAAAGACGCCGAGAAGGATTCTCCGACTGATCCGCAAGGGTTGAGTAAGAAGGTGCAGTTCTGGGACGCCAAGACCGGAAAGGAGCTGGCAACGGCGAGCATCGGCGGTGACTTCCCCGTGTTCGCGGTCGCTATGTCGCCGTCCGGCGAGTGGGCGGTCGCCTCGGCCGCGGACGGAGTCGTCACCCTGTTCGACGTTGCCACGGGTAGGGTCCTGAAGCGGGTGGTCGGGTGTGAGTTAGCCGGCCTGATGGTGGAATTTTCCCCGGACGGGAAGCGATTCGCCGCCACCGCCGCGGGTGGGGTCGTCCAGCAGTGGGAGACGGCGAGCGGCAAACTGCTCGACACCACCCCGTTCCCGCTCGGAGACCACCGCGACGTGAAGGTCACGTCGCTGGTGTACACCGCGGCCGACCGTGCCCTGGCTGCGGCGGCGGTCGGCCGGGCGGTGGCGGTGTGGGAGGTGCCGTCGGGCAAACTGGTCCGCCCGCTCGACGGCCACCGCGAACGGGTGACGGCGGTGAGGTTCGCCGCCGACGGCACGGAGGTCGTCTCGGCCGGATTCCAGAACGAAGCCTTCCGGTGGGACCTGTCCGGGAAACTGCTCGGCCCGCTGAAGTTGCACCGGCCCGGACGATCGGAACCCCTGTCCGTCGGCTTGCGAAAGGACATCGAGCCGTTCATCCCGTGTGGCCCGGCACACCTGGCGCGAACCCGCACCCGCGACGGGGGTGCCGAGGTGTTCAACTTGGCCGGCGAGCAGCAGTTCGAAGTGGCGACCGGCGGCCTGTACTTTCCACATCTGGCCGCGTCGGGCGACGGCACGACACTCGCACTGGCCGAACTCATCGACTTGGACGTGAGGAATCGACCCGGCCGGTTGACGGTGTTCGACGTGGCGGAGCGGACGAAGCGGAAGGAGATCGACCTGCTCATAGGGGCGGTGTTAACACTCGCCATCAACCCGAAGGGCACGCAGGCTGTGGTGACTCAACATGTGGGGACGCCGGACGAGCCGCGGGTGGTGTTCTACCTGCTCGACCTGAACACCGGCAAGCGATCCGGCCAGACCGACCTGGAAATGACGGGCGACGCGATGCCTCGGCATGTGTCGTATTCCCCAGACGGCTCCCACCTCTTGTTCAGCTGGATTCGTGGGAAAGGGGCGATCGCGCATGACCTCGCCACCGGAAAGGCCGAGCGGCTGGGCAACCTCACTCTGGACGTGACCGCTCCCCCGGTATTCAGCCCGGACGACAAGCGGGTCGCAGTGGCCTACTACAACGGCTCGCAGGGGCGGGTGCAGGTGTTCGACTGGAAGACCCGTGAGCGAACCCACTCGTTCGACGGCCACTCCGATGCAATCTCCTGTCTCGCCTTTTCGAAGGACGGCAAGACGCTCGCGACCGGCAGCTACGACACCACCATTCTGCTATGGGATTTGACCAAGGAGCAGTGACCATGCGGACGCTCGCGGTCGGGGACATCCACGGGTGCAGTGCGGCGCTCGACGCGCTGCTAGCGGTGGTGCAGCCCACCCCGGCCGACCTGCTCGTCTTCCTCGGCGACTACGTCGACCGCGGGCCGGACAGCCGCGGGGTGATCGACCGGCTCATCGCCCTGAGGCAGACGCACCGGGTGGTGTGCCTGCGGGGGAACCACGAGCTGATGATGGTGGAGGCCCGCCGCGACAAGGGGGAACTGCGGAACTGGCTGAGCGTCGGCGGCACGCAGACGATGAACTCCTACGCCCAGACCGGGTGGAAGGCGTCGTTCGATCAGGTGCCGCCGGAACACTGGGAGTTCTTGAACGACGGGCTGTTCGACTTCTTCGAGACCGACACGCACATTTTCGTCCACGCCACGCTGGAGCCGACCACGCCTCTGAACGAACAAGACGACATGTTCCTGTTCTGGGAGTTCGTGAACGCCCCGGTACGGCATGTGTCGGGGAAGGTCATGGTGTGCGGGCACAGCAGCCAGCGGAGCGGGTTGCCGAAGGCGTGGCCGACCACCTACTGTCTGGACACGGGAGCGTATGCCGGCGGGTGGCTCACCTGCCTGGATGTGACATCGCAGACGTACTGGCAGGCGAACGCCGTCGGGCAGACGCGAACCGCCGAGTTGGACATCGAAGAGTAACACCCATCGACACCGCCACACGCCAGTTGGCTGCCGACACGCTCGCCAACGCCCGCGCCGCGCTGCTCGCCGCCCGTCACCCCGACGGGCACTGGGTGGGCGAGTTGTCCACGTCGGCGCTGTCAACCGCGACCGCGGTGTTCACCCTCAGTCTGCACGGCGATCCGAAGTTCTTCCCGCTTGTTCAAGGCGGTTTGAAGTGGCTGGCCGACCACCAGAACGCCGACGGCGGGTGGGGCGACACGGTGCTGAGCTTCAGCAACCTGAGCACGACGTGCCTCGGCTGGGCAGTGCTGAACGTACCAGAGGCGAAAGAGTTCAGCGCGGCTTCCGAGCGTGCAGAAGGCTGGATTCGTCGACACGCCGGCACGCTCGACCCGGTGCCGCTGGCGAAGGCCGTCGCCGCCCGCTATGGGAAAGATCGCACGTTCTCCGTGCCGATCCTCACCATGCTCGCACTCGCCGGGCGGTTGGGATCCGACCCGTGGCGGGTGGTTCCGCAACTGCCGTTCGAACTGGCCGCGTTGCCGTTCGCCGTGTTTCAAGTGTTGCAACTGCCGGTGGTCAGTTACGCACTCCCGGCGCTCATCGCCATCGGTCTGGTGAAGCACGCCAAACGCCCGACGTGGAACCCGCTCACCCGCGTGGCTCGGTGGCTGGCGAAGAGTCGCACCCTCCGGAAGTTGCGCGAGATTCAGCCGACGACGGGCGGGTATCTGGAAGCGACCCCGCTCACCAGTTTCGTGTGCATGAGCCTGATCGGGGCTGGGAAGGCGGATCATCACGTGGTGCGACATGGGCTGCAGTTCCTGGAAGACAGCGTGCGACCGGACGGCAGTTGGGCGATCGACACCAACCTGACGACGTGGGTGACGACGCTGGCGGTGAACGCGATGGGGGGTGA
>JANNDF010001168.1:0-1845 GCA_031387445.1 Planctomycetia bacterium | reverse complement strand
CCACCCCCCCACCCGGGCCCGCCCGGTGGGGGGGGCGCCCAACCTTTGGTTCCCTTGTTGGGGCCGCCCCCCCTCCGGGCGGGGCCTCCGATGCCATGGGTCCGGCTCGACTCGCCGGACCTACTCTCAGCACATCACCGTCTTCCGCTTCTTCCCCTGCTTGCCCATCGAAATCACCTTGTCGATGTACGCCCCGGCGTCGGGCACCTTGCAGTCGGTGTCGCCCATGTCCACCGTCACCTGGCCGATGACCTTCGCGGTCGCCTTCGCCTTCGCCGTCAGGATGGGCAGATAAGTGCCCACACTGATGACGAACCCGTTCATGACGTACTTCACCCGGTTCGGGGCGAGGCGGATGTCTCGCTCGATGCGTTCCAGCAGGCCGACGATCTCGTCGTGGGCCAACTCCTCATCCTCTTCGATCGCCAACAGCCCGGCGTAGGTGCTCCACCCGGCCGACGCGATCTGCTCCTTCTTCGAGTCGATCCACTCCAGCGCCAGTTCCCGCCCGTACCGCGACTCCGCCGCCGCCCACGCCACCGTGTAGCAACTGAGCATGTGCCAGTAAGCCCCCTTCACCCACTTGGTCAGTTGGGCTTTGGTCATCTTCGCCGGGTCGCACACCAGGGCGGCCAGGTACATGGCGTCGGAGTTGCCGGTGTCGTACAGGGCGAGCGCGAGGGCGTGATCCTTCTTCACCTTCTTCACGATGGTCTTCAGGTGTTCGATTTTCACGCCGAAGAACGGCTCGCGGGCACCGTGCCGCATCAGGGTCTTCTTCGTCTGCTCGCTGCCGTGGGCTTGCAGGTCGGCCATCACGTCGTCGAGGGTCATGAGCGGTCCTCCGCGGGGTGGTGATGCGCTCGGCCTCGTCGGAGGGCGAAGTTGAGGGCGAATGGGTGGAAGTGAGGGTTTCTTGGACCTCACCCCCCGTCCCCCTCTCCGAACCGGAGAGGGGGACGGGGGGTGAAGTCCGTGTGGGCACAAGCACCCCCGGCATCACTGCCGGGGTTCGCCAATGCCGGGGCATGACGTCTTCGGTACAACTTCCTCCCCCATTCCCCACACCTTCAGGACACGCTGCCAATGTCCCCCGGTCTGCTCCTCGCCGTCGCGCTCACTCTCGGCCAGCCGGTCGCCGAGCCGCCTAAGAAGCCTGATTTCGCCCCGCCGGTCGGCTCGTTCCGCCTCCGCGGAATCGGCCCGGCCATCACCTCCGGGCGCGTCGCGGCGCTCGCCGTGAACCCGAAAGACCGTGCCCACTACTTCGTCGCGGTGGCGAGCGGGGGCGTGTGGAAGACGACCAACGCCGGTACCACCTTCACCCCCGTGTTCGACGGCGAGGGCAGCTTCAGCATCGGCGCCGTCACCATCGACCCGAACGACGTGAACACGGTGTGGGTCGGTACTGGCGAGAACAACAGCCAGCGGAGCGTGGCCTACGGCGACGGCGTGTACAAGAGCACCGACGGCGGGCGAAGCTGGGCGAACGTCGGGCTGAAGAAGTCCGAGCACATCGCCAAGATCATCGTCCACCCGAAGAACTCGGACGTGGTGTATGTGGCCGCACAAGGTCCGCTCTGGGGGCCGGGCGGCGACCGCGGGCTGTACAAGACGAGCGACGGCGGCAAGACGTGGGAGCAGGTGCTGAAGATCGACGACGACACCGGCGTGACGGACGTGGTGATGGACCCGCGGAACCCGGACGTGCTCATCGCCGCGGCGTACCAGCGCCGCCGGCACGTCTGGACGCTCGTGAACGGCGGCCCCGGCAGCGGCATGCACCGCAGCACCGACGGCGGCAAGACGTGGAAGAAGATCACCAGCGGGCTGCCGGGCGGCGAC
>JANNDF010001166.1:0-7755 GCA_031387445.1 Planctomycetia bacterium | reverse complement strand
GACGGCCGATCCGTTCGGCCACCGCTTCCACCTCGTCCGCCCACCGCTCCACCGCCGCCCGCGTCGGTCGTCCTGACATGACTCGCCCTCGCCGCAACTCCTTGCGAGGGCAATTCTAGCAACTACGGCTGTAGGACTAGTACGCTCGGAGGACGAACGCAATTCGGCTAAACGTCACCGCTTCCACTCGTAGATCGCCGCCTGGCCGACGTTCTCTTCCAGTTCCACCCGCAGCACGTCGGGCACGAACTGGTACTTGGCGTGCAGCACCTCCACCAGCCGCCCGGCCAGCCACCTGGCCAACAACTCGGCCGTCGTGTTCGCGATTGGCAGCACCACGCAGTCTTCCTTCGGGAACGACCAAAACTTCTCGCCGAACCGCACCACCCAATTCGTGCCGGCGTCCTCCACCGGCAGTTGCGGGTTGTTCCCGGCCAGCAGCATGAAGTGGTCCAACTCGTCCACGAGGTCGCGGGTGTTGTGCTTCAGGGCGATGAAGTCGAACACGTAGTGGTTGTGGTCGAGCAACCCCTCCACCTGCACGGCGGCGCGGTAGTTGTGCCCGTGCAGCCGCTCGCACTGGTCGCCGTCGTAGGTGATGAAGTGCCCGCAGCAGAACACCAGATAGTCTTTGGCGACGCGGACGGTGAAGCGCTCGGCCGGCATGGGAGGTCACAACCAGTCGGGGACGTTCCAGCGGAACGGGGCGGAAGGCGTCACCTTATTCTCACGCAACGCGACGAACAAGCAAGCGGCCACCAGATCGGCCGTCGTGCCGGGGTTCAATTTGTTGCCGTCCGAGCGGAGGTACGCATCCAGTTCGACACCCGCCCGCCGCCCTTCGGGGGTGTTCAGTCCGCCGAGCGACAAGACGTGTTGCACGCGGCGTTGCACATCTTCGGCGACTTCGAGGCCACGCTTGCGGGCGATGAGCGAATCGGGGAATGCCGCCATCCACGCGAACTGACAGGCGATGACGGCGGCCTCGACGTTGCCATACTTGGCGAACGCATCGGTGAACGCCGGCACGCCGAGGTCGAACACGTCGGCGTAGCCGTTCGCGTACTGCCGGGCGATCAGGTCGCGGTCGGCCGCCAGCTTCATCGCTTCCAGCAGCGTGACGGTCGGCTCGGAGCGGACGTCTTGCTCCGGGGCGTCACCGAGGCCACCGGGGTTGGCGAGGCGGATGGCGCGGTACAGCCGTGCCGCATCTTGTTGAGTCGTATTATTCAGGACGGTGGGAAGCCACGTTTGCAGTGGCAACCCTGTTGGAACCGTTGCGAGGGGGGCGATGAGCAATAGGATTCCGAGGTTGGTGTTCTGCTGGACCGTGTTGCTGGTAGCCTCGACGGTGATGTCGATGGTCACACCGAGACCGCTACACTCGGCGTAGTCGAGTTCCTTTGCAGCAACGACAGGGCTGAGGAGAAAATCCGTCAGGCATGTGCCAGCGAAGTCCGCATATCGGTGGACGTTCCCCAATTTGCGGGCAATCGCTTCCCAGATGCACGCGACCTGAAACGCCTCGGATTTTCGCAGAAGCATCATTCCCTCCGCGCAACGAACCGCACCACCGCCGCCGCCACATCCACACCACATGCCGCGCTCAGCGCCCGCCAGCCGGGGACGGCGTTTACTTCAATCACATACCATTCGCCCCGTTCATCGCACAGTAAATCCACGCCCGCCACCACCGCACCGACTGCTTCCGTTGCCGCCAATGCCAGTGCCGCTTGCGAAGTGGACAACTCGCACGCTTCCGCCGTCCCGCCCTGGGCCACGTTGGTTCGCCAGTCGTCCTTCGCCGTTCGTCGCATCGCCCCGAGTACCCGGCCGTGCAGTACGAAGGCTCGCACGTCCCACCCCGGATGCCGGATGAAGCGTTGCAGGTAGATCACCCCGCCGGTCTGCTCGATGGCGTGGAACGTCCGCCACGCCAGTTCGCGCTCGGTGACACGCACCATGCCGCGGCCCTCGGAGCCGAACAGGGGCTTCACCACCACGTCGCCGCCGAGTGCGTCGAACGCCGGCATCGCGTCCTGCCACCGCTGGCACACGCCCGACAACGGGATGGGCAACCCCGCCTGCCGCAGCCGGTGGTCGGTCAGGAATTTATCGACGCACGTTTCCACCGCCCGCGGCGGGTTCAGCACCAACTGCCCGCGGGACACCGCCTGTTGCAGCACGTCCATGCGGAAGACGATCTGCTCCAGGCTGCCCGCCGGCATGGTACGAACGATGACCGCATCGAATTGTGCCAACGGATCGGACGCGGCGTGATCGGCGAACAGCGTGCGGAAGTCCACCGCCGCGGCGGTGTGCCCGAGTTCACCCGCGGCGCGGAGCAAGTCCTGCACGTGCCAGCCGGTGCCGCCGGAGAGGATGGCGAGTCGCACGGTCACTCTCCGGTGAACGACTTCCGCAGCAAGCCGGGTTCGCACTTGCCGAAGGTGCGGGTGCGGCCGGTCTTCAGGTTCACGAACGTCACTTCCGCCGGCGAGAACAGCAGCGGGTCGATCTTGTAGAAGTCGCCGTAGCGGGCGAACAGTTCGGCGAACAGCGCCCCGTGATCCTTCGACGCACTCGACGGCACCTGCGGGCCGATGGCGTCGATGACTTCATCGTCCGCCCGCACCCAGAGCGTCACCCGCCCGCCGTAAAGAATCGCGTCGTTGGTGCGGCCGATCGCGGCCAACTCGTCGGCGGCCACCGGCGGCAGCGGGGCGATGCCGTACCCGCTCTGCACCTGCTTCACGTCGAACTTCAGTTCGTGCAGCTTGTGCAGCGCCGTTTCCACACTGCGGGCGACCACCTGCAAGGTGCCGGCGATGCTGCACGCCGGGGCGACGAGTAGCGTCAGTTTCTCGGCCACTACCGGCAGCTTGCTCACGACGTACGCCACCTCGCGGTCGGTCGGGTGCTTGCGGGTCTCCAGGCAGCCCACCGCCACGCGAGCCTCTTCCGCCAACCCCAACTCCTTGATCACCTCCTCGCGGGCGGACAGCGCCCGCATCGGCCCCGACCCCATCGCGAAGAACTGCTCCGCCTTCACCATCCAGCCGGCGTACTGGCTGCCCAGGCAGGCCCGCACCGGGTCGTCGGTCCACACCTGCACGGCCGGGCCGGTGTCGCCGGGCACCACGCTCACGTCGGCCAGGTCCGCCAGGCAGACGCGGGCCATCTTCACGCCCGCTCCAATACTGCCCGTGACCGCCCCGCCGCAGTCGATCACCCGCGTGCCGGCCACCATGCTCACCGCCACCCGTAGGCGGTCGGCGTCGGCGGCCAGTTCGTCGGCCACCCGTTCGGCCCGCTCGTTCATGGTCATGGGGAATCCTCTGGGGTGGGCACGCCGAACAGCCGGTCGCACTCAGCGGCTTTCGCCTTCAATTGGTTTACGCACTCGGCTTCGGTCGCGGCGCTGGCGAACAGGGTGAACACCGGCTGACCAGGTTCAATGACACTGCCGGCGTGCGGGATGTCGGCGAATTCGGGCATCCGCCACACGTCTGTGCAGTGCCGCAGCGATTCGTCCCACGGGCCGGACGCGGGGAAGGTGATGGGCACCGCGGCATAGTAGACGCCCTTGCCGATGACGCGGGATGCAGGCGGGATAGGGGGCAGTTCAAGTTGGCGGGAGAACCCTTTGCGGTGCCATTCGATCGCCGCGAATTGATGCGCCAGTTCCAGCACTTCCACCGACGCCGGGTAGCGAGGGTTCACTTCGATGACGTGCGACCCCTCACCGTCGTGGATGAAGTCGATGTTCCCAAGCCCACGCAGGTTGGTGCGATCCCCGAGCCGAAAGGCGGAAAGGGTTACGTCCCCCACGTCCAAACCATCGGTCAGAATCGGGCCGATGCTCCCGGCGTAGTGGAACGGTGAAGCGTGCAACCAGCATGTGCCGACGAGTTGAGATGTGTAACCCAGGATCTTGTACCCCGGTGCGAAGGTGGCGAACGCCAGCGACATCGACCGGCCTTCGACGAACCGCTGGTAGAAGTAATGTCCGCCCGCTTCGTGTTCTGCGTTCGGGTTCACAACCCAGATGCCTGCTCCACCCGCCCCACGAAGCGGTTTTCGCAACCACCGCTCTCCCGATGGCAAGTCTGTACCACAGGGCATGACGGGAGGGTGGTTCAACCCCTTCCCGCACAACAGATGCGACAGCCGAAACGGGTCGCGCACTTCGGCCAGTTTCTCGGGCGGGTTCCCCCACAGCGGCCGTACTTCTGAAATCGCCGCGATCACGTCGGGGTAGTTTTCCAGCCCGCCGGTGTACATCCACGGGCCGGGCGGGGCCTGCTTCGCCAGATCAACGAACCCATGCGGGTAGTCGGCCGGGTCGCACTTCAGCGTCGGGCAGAGGCGAACCGTGTCGGCGTCGGCGAACAGGTCGATGACGAAGGGGTCGAACCCGGCCCGCAGGGCCGAGGCCGCCGCCGCCCGCCCGCTGGCACCGATGATGAGGAGGGGGTCGGGCATGGCTGTGTTCCGAGTGCCGCTCGGCAAGCGGCACCTACTTGGCAAAACTCGGCTGACCCAACATCCGCCGCACCCACCGCACTTCGCCCGATTTCATCACCGACAGGACGTCGGCGTAGTCGTCGGTCCACGGCCGCAAGCCGTCGGGCACGGCCACCCGCTCCCACTTGAACGGGCCGGGGTGTCGGTCGAACGTCGCCATCGCGTCTTCGCTGTGGCCGAGTACCATCCACGTCGAACTGGTCTTCCCCGGCGGGTTGTCGGGCAGCGACTTGCCGGCATCGTTCTCACACTTCTCCATTCGCAATCGGCACGTCAGCCCGCACTCCTTCGCCAGCGATGCCACCACCGGCGCCAGGTCCATGAAGCGGTTCGAGATGTGAATGCCGATCAGCCCGTCGGCGGTGATCCGCTCGGCATACAGTCTCATCGCCTCGACGGTCATCAGGTGCAGCGGGATGGCGTCCGAACTGAACGCATCCAACACGAGCAGGTGGTAGGCCGGGCCGTCGTGCTTGGCCAGCGTCAGGCGGGCGTCGCCGGGCACGTGCTTCACCGTCACGCCGCGGTCGCGGGCGTCGTTCAAGAACGTGAAGTGCGCCTTCGGCCCGTCCACCAGTTCCACCACCTTCGGGTCGATCTCGTAGAAGGTGATGGCCTGCCCCTTCTGCATGTATGCGGCCGTCGCCCCGGCTCCGAGGCCCACCATGCCCACGCGGGCGTCTTCGGCGTGTCGGCCCAGCGTGTCGTTGAACACGTCGCCCACCGGCCCGGTGCGGTGGTAGTACATGAGCGGCTCGCGGCTCAGGTTCGGGTACACCGCTTCCAACTCCGGGTTCGACGGGAACTGGCTGCCGTGCAGGGTGGTGCCGTGCATCAGTTGGCGGAATTTCACGTCGCCCTCCACACCGGGCACCTTCCGCTTGCCGTCTTCTTGCACGATCAGCACGCCGAAGTACGTGCGGGTGGTGACGAGTGCCGCCGGGTTGCGAATCTGCAAGTAGTAGTGGACGAAGAAGACGGCCAGCACCGCCAGTGTGAATCGCACCGGGCGGTCGGCGAACACGAACGCCAGCACGCACGGCGGGCCGAAGGTGAGCAGCAGCCCGACCGTGCCGCCGCCAACGCTCCACGACAGCCCGCTGAACCGGCACGCCCCGGTGATGCCGTCGGCGATCATGTCGCCGATCTCTTTCGGCCCGTCGGCGGTGGCGAACTTCTGGAGCATCAGGAACCGCAGGCCCATGCACAGCATGATCATGAGGCCGGGCACGGCCACGTCCACCATCAGCCGCATGCCGGCCTTCGGGTCGGGTTCGGTGGTCGGGGCGAGGGTCGGTTCGCCGCGGCGGAGCAACATGCACGCCACCACCACCGCCGCCCCGTACTCGAACGGTAGGGGGAACAGCAGCGGGGCGAGCAGGCCGTTGAACACCCCGCCGATCACCCCGCCGACCGACACCCACAGGTAGAAAGTGGTCAGGTGGGCCGGGTGCGGGCGGGCGGCGGCCAGCTCGGTGTGCAGCGTGAGCGCGATGACGAAGTACGAGGCGGTGTGCGCCAGCACGAGCAGGCCGATGGGCAGCGGCAACTCCGAACTGATGACGAACACCAGCAGCAGAATCACGATGGGGGCGGCGGAGTTGAGCAGCGGTCTCAGTCGCTCGGCCCCTTTGGAGAAGGCGACGATGAACGTGAGCAGGTAGAGCGACAGCGGCACCACCCACAGGAGCGGGATGGCGGCGATGTCGGTGGTCAGGTGCGTGGTCACGCCGAGCATCAGGCTGGACGGCACGAACGCCAACAGCAGCCAGCGGAACTTGTCCTTCTTCGTCGGCGGTGGTGGCGTGTCGGTCGACGGCGGGGCCTCGGCCATGAGGGTCGGCGGGCGGAGCGGGCGAAGGGCGGCGCGTCCGCACAGTAGCGTGAACCCGAGCAGCAGCACGAACCCGCCGGCGAACAGCCAGGTTTGTTCCACCACTCGGAGGGTCGGCTCGACCAGCAGCGGGTAGCCGAGCAGGAAGAGCAGGCTGCCGGCGTTGCTGGCGGCGTACAGGAAGTACGGGTCTTTGGCCGACGGGTGGCCGGTGGCCCCGAACCACTTTTGCAACAGCGGGGCGGACGTGGACACGGCGAAGAAGGGCAGCCCGATGGCGACGGCGAGCATGGCCAGCACGTTCAACACCGGCAGGCCGTCGCCGGCCGGGGCGAGCGCCGATAGCACCGGCACGGCGGCGTGATCGGCGGTGAGGAGCAACCCGCCGACCAGTGCGGACGCGCCGACCGCCAGCACGCCCAGGTGAACGGCCAGTTGCAGTTTCAGGTTGTGGAGAGACGTGAGCCGGTGTGAGTAGAGGTAGCCGAGGAGGAGCACCGCCTGGAAGAACACCATGCACGTGTTCCACACGGCCGGGCTGCCGCCCAGGTACGGCAGCACCATCTTGCCGACCATCGGCTGGACGAGGAAGAGCAGCGACGCGCTACAGAACAGGGTGGCGGCGAACAGGGCACGCACGGCGACGACTCCCGGCGAACCCCGGCAGTGATGCCGGGGGTGATTGACACCGCAAACCACCCCCGGCATCACTGCCGGGGTTCACCAAGACAGAGCACGTCACTCATCCAGCCCGGCGCCGAACCCTTCGTCGTCGGCCGGTTTGGGCGGGGCCTTCTTCACCGGCGGCGGGGGCGGCGGCGCTTTGGCGACCTGCGGGGGCGGAACCTTGGCGACCGGCGGGGGCGGCGGAGCCTGCTCCGCCCTGCGGGCTGGCGGCGGGGGCGACTTGGCCGCAGGTTTCCGCGCCGGTTCGCTCGCGGCCGGCTTCTTCACCGGAGCTGCGGCCGGCTTCTCGGTCGGTTTCCGTTCGGCCGGTTTGCGGGCCGGCGGTGCGGCTGCGGCCGGCTTCCTCGCCGCCGGCTGCTTCACGGCCGCCGGTTTCGCCGGGGGTGTCGCCCGGCCCTGCCGGCCCTTCGGCTGCTCCGGCGGCCTGGTCGGTCGCGCCACCGGCTTGCTCGCCCGTCCCGGCCCGTAACTCGGCAGTTCATCCGCCTCGTCCTCGTCCTCGAACTCGACGTCCTCGTCCTCGAAGTCGTCCACATCCACGTCTTCGATGAGCGACCGGCCGAGCACCGGCGCGTCGTCCTCTTCGGGCTTGCGGCGGGTGTGGGCCGGTGGGGGCACGGGAACCGGGGGTGCGGTCGGCCGCGGCGGGCTGGTGACGGCGGCCGGCGGCTTCGCCGGGCCCGCCGGGCCGCGCGGGGCCATCGCCG
>JANNDF010001152.1:0-1060 GCA_031387445.1 Planctomycetia bacterium | reverse complement strand
CCACCCCCGAAAAATCCGTCAAACTCCCTTCGCTCGGCCGTCGTCTTGTGTAACAGACACGTCCGCCCGCTGCTCCCGCCCGCCAAGGGGATGACCATGCCGAAAGCCCGTATCGTCGTGGTGGAAGACGAACCGGCCATTCGCCGCGGGGTGGCCGACGCCCTGCGGTTGACCGGGTATGAAGTGGCCGAGGCGGGCGACGGCTCCGTCGGACTGAAGGAAGCGCAGTCCGGCGGAGTGGATCTGGTGCTGTTAGACTTGATGCTGCCGAAGATCGACGGCTTCCAGGTGCTGGCCGAACTGCGGCGGGTGTGCCCCACCCGCCCGGTCATCATCCTGACCGCCCGCGGGGGCGAGGAAGATCGCGTCCGCGGGCTGAAGATGGGGGCCGACGACTACGTGGTGAAGCCGTTCTCCGCCCGCGAGCTGGTCGCCCGTGTTGAAGCGGTCCTCCGCCGGACGCTCCGCCCGGCCGACGACGTGAATCTGGTCCTGCTCGGGCGGGCGCGGATCGACATCGCCCGCCGCGAGATCAAGTGGTCTGACGTGGAGCGGGGTGACCTGTCCGAGACCGAAGCGGCCGTGTTGAAATACCTGGTGGCCAACCGCGAGCGGGCGGTGTCGCGGGACGAGCTGCTCGGCCGCGTGTGGGGCATCGGCACCGCCGGGCTGGAAACGCGGGCGGTGGACATGCACGTCGCCCGCCTGCGGGCCAAACTGAAAGACCCGTCGGGCAAAGACTGCCCGGAGGCGATCGTGACCGTGCGGGCGCACGGGTACATGGCCGGCCCCGCCCTGCGGGTGCCCGAGAAGGTCAAATAACACAGATTTCACCGCCGAGGGCACTTGAGGGCACAAGAGGAAGGCAGTTGAGATAAATCCGATTTCACCGCAGAGGGCGCACAGAGCGCGGAGAGAAAGACAGCAGGAGGGCAGGAATGTCTCGTTCAAAATCTCTCCCGGTTTTCTCTCCGCGCTCTGTGCGCCCTCTGCGGTGAAATCGGATTTATCTCAACTGCCTTCCTCTTGTGCCCTCAAGTGCCCTCGGCGGTGAAATCTG
>JANNDF010001136.1:0-4315 GCA_031387445.1 Planctomycetia bacterium | reverse complement strand
CAGCCTGAGGAACGTGGCCGTCTACCTGCTCCGCACGACCGACCACCCCAGTCTGCCCGCCGCCACCCGCACCATGGTCGCTCGTCCCCAACTCGCCATCGATCTGCTCAAGGCCCTACCTTCAACCTCTGAGTAGCCCTGCCCTCGCTGTTCGATTGGGGTTGCCCGCACGGCCGGCGACGGTATGGTCGGCCGGCTTGCGTCCGGAGCCGTCATGCCCGCCGTCGGTCTCGCCCTACTCGCACTCGCCTGCACGCCGGCCGCACCGCCCGCCGAGAAGATCGGGCTGTCCGGCCCGCGGTTCGCGCGCGGGGAGGAACTGGTGTACCGCGGCGACGTGGTGGAAACGTCGGATCGCATCGACACCCGATTCGTGAAGAAGTACCGGCTGGACGTGCGGGTGTTCGTGCTGGAAGGCGGCGCCGACGGGTGCGACTGTGCGGTGATGACCGTACTCACCCCGAAAGCCGACGCCGCCGTGGTTGGTGCGGTGGCGACTGTCTCCGGGGCGAATTCGTCGGGCGATGGGGTGCCATCGGTGCGGCTCGATCTGGTCCGGGTGGACTCGCGCGGAAAGGCGAGGGTGCTCCTGCCCGATGCGAAACTGCCGCTCTCCATCGACAGCAAGACCGCGACCGCAGAACCGCCTGTACTGCCTACCGACGCACCGGCGGCTGTCGAACTGGGCGTGTTCCTGCCGCTGCCCATCACCGCGGCGAACGTCGGCGACACCTGGGACGTGGTCGAGGCGAACCGCCCGCCCGCGGTGTGGGCGGCCAAGCAAACGGCCGTCTGGAACGGGCGGCGTGTGGCCGAGGTGACCGGCCTCCAACAGACCGACGGGTACGAGGCGCCGAAGCAGGCGCGGCAAGGGTGGCAGCGGATGGACGTGGTGTGCGTGTCGCCGACCGACGGCCTGGTGTCGTCCGTCACCCGCACGGTCGTTCGGCGCGACGGGGCCGAGCGGATCGGCTCTGTGACGACCACGCTGGAACTGCAACCGTCCGCGCGGCAAGTCGGGGTGAAGTACCGCGACACGCGGGCGGAGGTGGAAGCGGCGTGGGCGTTCGCGGTCGAATTGGAACAACTGCGGGTGAGTCGGGCGAAGGCGGACGTGCTCGAGGCGCACCGCCGGGAGGTGGTGCGGTTCACCGAACTGCGGCCGACCGGCACCGGATTCCGACCGGCGATCGAAGCGGTGTTGCGGCGGTTCGAGGCGAACGCCGCCCCGCCGGTGACAGTCCGGGCCACACCGCCCACCGCCGCTGCCCCCCCGACCGTCGGCAAGCCGGCCCCCGACTTCGCCTGTGCCGACGTGGACAGGCTGAGCAACCGTGTGCGGTTGTCGGCCGTTCGGGACAGGCCGGCGGTGGTGGTGTTCTTCAGACCCGGCTCAGAAACTAGCGAAGACACGCTCACCGTCTGCGAGGCGCTCTTCCGAAACTACGGGGAGAAGGCCAACGTCATCCCGCTCGCGCTCGGCGGGGATCTGCTCGCGGCGTCGAAGCAGAAGGCCGCATTGAAGTACAGCGTGCCGGTGTTCGACGGGGCGGACGTGCGAGAGAAGTACGCCGTGCGGTCGTACCCACACTTCTTCGTCATCGATGGGGAAGGGACGTTGAGGTGGGCGTTCGACGCGGGCATCGGTCCCGAGGTCGGGTCCCTGGTGAAGAAGGAACTGGAGAAGGTACTCAAGTAAGTGCCGCGTGGTGTGCGGCACTACACCCGGCACACCCGGCAGACTCGGCAAAGTCGGTGGCGTGATCTGGGGTGTCTGGTGTGTCCGGCCGATTGCACCCCTCACCCGCGCGAGCATAGCATGAGTGACGTAGGACGACCGGCATGACGCAGTACGACCTCGCCGCACCGTCCCGAGTGTGCGCCGCCACCGGCCGCACGCTGTCGCCCGGTGAGCGGATCGTGAGCGTGCTGTTCGACGACGGCGGGAAACTTGTGCGTGGCGACTATTCGCCCGACGGCTGGCAAGGGCCACCAGCGAACGCCGTCGCCCACTGGCAGGGGAAGGTGCCGACCGCCAACGCCTCCCGCCGACCGGCCGTGAACGACCCGCTGCTGTTCGACTGCTTCGACCACCTGGCCGGGCAGACCGAACCGAGCAAGATCCACTTCCGGTATGTGGTGGCCTTGCTGCTCATGCGGCGGAAGAAGCTGAAGTTCGAGGACGTGAAGCGGTCGGCCGACGGTGGCGAGGTGCTGGTGCTGCGTGACACGCGGGGCGGCAAGCGGGTGGAAGTGCCCGACCCGCGGTTGAGCGAGGCGGAGATCGAGGGCGTACAAGCTCAGGTGTTCCAGGTGTTGGGTTGGGAGTGATTTGCTGTAGCCGGGGGCTGTGACCCCGGACCAGACCGGCCTCACAGAGGCCGGCTACAGTTCAGAGGATGACCCATGCGGCGGGTGCTGGCGATCCTGGTAGCGGCGGCAGCGGGCGTCCTGCCGGCCGGCTGCCTGCTGCCCAACAAGTCCACGACCACCCCGCCCGCCCGCGTCGGCACCGACAAGATCGTGGAGCGGCCGGCCGAGGAGTTCGTCGGCTACCTGAACCGTCAGGCCGGGTACGCACAGACGGTGCGGTACAACGACCTCGACCTGAAGGTGAGCCTGCCGGGGCAGGGGTTCATTCCCAGCCTGAGCAACGGCATGGTGGTGTGCGGGCAGCCGAACAACTTCCGCATGACCGCGGGCATGGCACTCGGCGGCAAGCAACTCGACGTGGGGGCCAACGACCGCGAGATGTGGATGTACGTGAAGATGTCGCCGAACCCGTACCTGTACTGCTCGCACCAGGAGTTCGGCCAGGTGCAGGACCAGTTGCCGGTGAAGTTCGAGACGAGTTGGGTGATGCAGGCGCTCGGCATGGCCACTTACGACACCCGCAAACCGTACACCCTGAAGGTGGACGAGAAGGGGCGGAACTACCAACTCCTGTACCCGGACGTGACGGCCGGCGGTCAGCGGGTGACCAAAATGACCGAGTTCGCCGCCGACACCATGACCGGCACCGTGCCGCAGGTGCGTCGGCATGTGGTGATGACCGAGGACGGCAAGAAAGTGATCGCCGAAGCGCGGGTGCGGAAGGTGTCCGAGCAGGTGGTCGGGACCGACCCGATCAACCGCAAGCCGGTCATCCTGCAAGTGCCCACCGAACTGGTGCTGGAGTGGCCGCAGGAGCAGACCAAGATGGACCTGGTACTCGGCCGCATCACGGTGAACGAGAAGATGACGAACGACGAGCACGACGCCATGTTCTCCAAGCCGGCGCGGATCGGCGGGGTCTCGCCGGTGAGCATCCGCGACGCGATGTTCAGCAGCCGCGGCCGGTAGCCCACTCATGCCCCGCGTCTTCGTCTACGAACACATTTGCGCACTCGGCCTCGGCCGCGATCCCGCCTCGCCTGAACACTCGCTGTCCGTCGAAGGGCGGGCGATGCTGTCGGCGATTACCGCCGACTTTGCCGCCGTGCCGGGGGTGGAAGTCGTTCCCTTCCCCGACGACGTTTCACCCGCCGATCACGCCGCCACGTTCGCCCGCCTCGCCGCCTCCGCCGAGTGGTCGCTCGTCATCGCCCCGGAAACGGGCGGGGAACTCGAACGCCTCGCACGGCTGGTGTTGAGAAGTGGGGGGAAGTTGGTCGGCCCGTCGCCGAACTTGATTAACCTCGCGTCCGACAAGTTCTACATCGGTGAGCGATGGGAGTTGTGGTCCGTACCCACCCCTTACACCTTTGACAGCGTTGGTGAATCGATTCACTTTCCCGTGGTCTGCAAGCCCCGCGACGGGTGCGGGTCGGAGGAGACGTACCTGATTCATTCGGCCGACGAAATGGCGATACTCCCCCCCGACCCGAACCGGCTGATTCAGGAGTACGTTCCCGGCCAACCGGCGAGCGTGGGGTTCCTCATCGGCCCGAAGCAGACGATTCCGTTGTTGCCGACGTTTCAACACATCAGCACCGACGGCCGGTTCCGATACCGCGGGGGAGCTGTACCGATCCCGCCGGACCTGGCCGGGCGAGCCGTTGCGCTCGGGCTCCGGGCCGTGGAGGCGGTCGCCGGGTTGGCCGGCTACGTCGGGGTCGATCTGGTGCTGGGCGAACGGGACGTGGCCATCGAGATCAACCCGCGGCTGACAACATCCTATGTCGGCCTGCGGGCGCTCGCCGAGACCAACCTGGCGGGTGCGATGCTCGACGTGTGCGAGGGGCGAACGGTCAATGTGCAGTGGCGGACAGGCGAAGTGCGATGGGGAGCGGACGGGAGCGTTTCGGGTGACCCCCGACAGTGATGCCGGGGGTGG
>JANNDF010001118.1:0-1896 GCA_031387445.1 Planctomycetia bacterium | reverse complement strand
GGGGCCAACCGCCAATGCGGACGGACGGCAGGGGGTGGGATCGTAGACCTTCTTGTCATTTGGACAGGTGGTTGGCCCCTCGCTCGCGCGTCGGGCTAACAGGTGGTTGATCTCGCTTGTGCCTCGTGTCCCCTGTCTCGTGTCTGGTTCTCTCATGTCCCTCACCCACTTCGATTCCTCCGGCGCGTCTCGCATGGTCGATGTCGGCGGCAAGGCCGAGACCGCCCGCGTTGCCGTCGCTTCCGCGGTGGTACGCATGGCCCCCGCTACGCTCGCCCTCATCCGTAACAAGGAGCTGGCGAAAGGCGACGTGCTCGAAGTGGCCCGCATCGCCGGCATCATGGGGGCGAAGAAGACCGCCGACCTGATCCCCCTCTGCCACCCCCTGCCCCTCACGTCGGTGGAGATCGCCTTCGAGTTCACGTCCGATTCCACTTTGCGAATCAAAGCGACCGCGAAGGTTTTCGCCCGCACGGGTGTTGAGATGGAGGCCCTGACTGCGGTTAGCGTTGCGGCCCTGACGGTGTACGACATGGCGAAGGCGGTGGACCGGGGGATGACGGTCGAGCGAATTCGGCTGGAATCGAAGGCCGGCGGCAAGTCCGGCGACTTCCGGCACCCCGACTCCCCCACCCCGCCCGCCGACCCCGCCGGGGCTTCATAAAACGATCCGATGCCTTCCCGCCCACCTTGCGGCGAGGGGTCGGATCTCCCGGCCCCCGGTGCCGCCATGCCGACCGTCCTCACCCCCGTGGATGCCGAGACCCCGACGAGCGGCGTGCCCAAGCTCGCCGCCGGCCGGTCGGCGTTCGCCCCCGTCGCGGCCGACATCGCCGAGGCCGATCGCCTTTTCGCCGAGAGCTTGGCCGGCTACCGCTCGCCCGTCGCCCCGCTGATTCAGCACCTGCGGCACTATCGCGGCAAACGGCTGCGGCCGGCCCTGCTGCTGCTCACGGCGAAGGCGTGCGGCGGGGTGAATTCGCACCACCACATCCTCGCCGCCGCGGTGGAGATGATCCACACCGCCACGCTCGTTCACGACGACGTGCTCGACGAGGCGACCACCCGCCGGCACATCCCCACGTTCAACGCCGAGTGGGGGAACAAGGTGAGCATCCTGCTCGGCGACATGCTCTTCACCCAGGCGTTCCACATCACCAGCCGGGTGGACCGCCGGGCGTGCGAGCTGATCGGCGGGGCGACCAACCGCGTGTGCGGCGGGGAGTTGAAGCAGGTGTGCAACCGCGGCAACTGGCACCTGAGCGAGGCCGACTACTTCGACATTCTGGACGGTAAGACGGCGGCGCTGACGGCCGTGTGCGGGCGACTCGGGGCGGTGTACGCCGGGGCGGGCGATGACGTGGCCGACAAGATGGCGACCTACGGCCGGTGCGTCGGGCTGGCGTTCCAGATCGCCGACGACCTGCTGGATTTGGTCGGCGACGAGGCGAAGGCGGGCAAGACGCTCGGCACAGATTTGGACGAGGGCAAACTGACGCTTCCGCTCATTCACGCGATGAACACCCTGCCGGCGTCCGCCGCGGACGAACTTCGGGACGTGATCCGCTCCGACCGCCCGGACAAGCGCCGCAAGGTGACCGAAGTGCTGACCCGCACCGGCTCGCTCGCCTACGCCAAACGCACCGCCGAGGAGTTCGGCCGACAGGCGCGGGCGGCGCTCACCGACCTGCCGCCGAGCGAGTGCAAGCACATCCTGGAGCAACTGACGGATTGGAGCGTGAAGCGGGAGCGGTAGCTAGTCCTACAGCCGTAGTTGCTAGAATTGCCCTCGCAAGGAGTTGCGGCGAGGGCGAGTCATGTCAGGACGACCGACGCGGGCGGCGGTGGAGCGGTGGGCGGACGAGGTGGAAGCGGTGGCCGAACGGATCGGCCGTC
>JANNDF010001114.1:0-3211 GCA_031387445.1 Planctomycetia bacterium | reverse complement strand
CGCCGCACAGACCGGCGGCGATCAGGGCGAAGGCGAACAGGCGGAATCGGGTCGAGCGCATTGGGTGTCTCTTCCGTGTCCGGAGCGCGACGGGCAGATGGTACGGGTTAGATTGTGACCCCGAGGCATTTTGTCCACAAGGACAAAGCCACCTCATCGGCACAACCTGCCGCCGACCGGCCGGCGTTCGGGTGCAGTTATGATGACGGGCGAGCGGGCGGACGGCTAACCCGATTGTGTAACGAGGTGGCGGGAGCGGCGGTCATTTCGTCCAGTCTTCCACCTTCAGGTTGGGCACTTTGCCGAAGTCCGACACGTTGCGGGTGACGACGGTCAGGTTCCGGGACAACGCAATCGCCGCGATGCGGAGGTCGATCGGATCGAGCCGAAGTTTCGGCGTCTTTCGAAGAATCTCAAGAGTTCCCGCCGCCGCGTCATCGAAACTGAGCAGGTTTGATCGGGCGTACAGGTCGAACAACTCGCTCATCCGCCGATACCACCGGGGAAGGTCGGTCGGCTTTCGTGCCTTGTTTAATTCGGAGTGGATGCCAATCACCTGCTCGTGAAAACTGAGCACCGACGACCAGACGTTCCCCTGGCCGATCCGGTTGATGTGACCGACGATGACGGCCCACTCCCGGCCGTCCTGCTGTTGCAGGAAGGTGATGTGGTCGGTGTCGAGCAGGTGCGTCACGGGGCGTCCTCACGGGGGGCGTCGTCCGCGAACCCGCCTGTCTTTCGGAATTCTCGTCCGGCCGCGACGGCGGCGGCGAATTCCGGATCGTCCTTGAACCGCCCGAGAACGGCCGAGAGCCAGTTGTCCTTCGGCTCGCTCGGTGCCGGCGGCTTCGCCAACAGCGCCGCCACCTGCGCCTTCAACTCGGCCACGTCGCGTTCCAGTTGTTCGAGAGTCATCGCCCGCCCTCCGGTGTGGTTCACGCCTTCGCCAGTTCCTCGTCGACCAGCTTCCGCACCACGTCGTTCGGGGCGCCCTTGTTCGCCTTCATCACCGCCCCCACAATCGCCATCTTCGCCGCGTCCTTGCCCGCCTTGAAGTCGGCCACCGCCTTCGGGTTCTTGCCAATGGCCTCCACCACCGCCGCTCGCAGTGCCCCCTCGTCGGCTTCCTTGATGCCCGCTTCGGTCTTCGCGTCGGTCAGACTCACGCCCTTGTCGAGCATGATCTTGAACACCGCCGTGCGGTCCATCTTCGACAAACTGGCCGTGCCCTTGAGGAAGTCGGCGAACGCTTCGGCCTTCATCGGGAAGGCGTCGATCTCTTCGTTCCGCTCGGTGAGTGCGGGGTAAATCAGGTCGCTGATGCGGTTGGCCGCCGCCTTGCCATCGCCGCTGACCTTCGCCGCCGCCTCGAAGTACGCCACCATCGCCCGCCCCTTCGCGGTCAGCACCTCGGCGTCGTAGGGCGACAGGCCGTACTGAGTCTCCAACCGCTTCCGCTGGGCCTGCGGCAGTTCGCCCATCTCGGCCTTCACCGCCGCGATCTGCTCGGCGCTCACCACCACCGGCACCAGGTCCGGCTCGGGGAAGTAGCGGTAGTCGGCGGCTTCCTCCTTGCGCCGCTGCACGACGGTCTTGCCGCGGGGGTCATCCCACCCGGCGGTGGTCTTCAGCATCTTGCCGAAGCGGAAGTTGGCGGGATCCTTCTGGAACTGCTCGTACTGGCTCTCCGCTTCATACGTGATGGCCTTGCCCACCCCGCGGAAGCTGTTCAAGTTCTTCACTTCGGTCAGCGGGGTGGCGGCGTACCCCTTCGGCTCGTCGGCCTTCGGAATGTGGATGTTCACGTTCGCGTCGCACCGCAGGCTGCCCTCCTGCATCTCGCAGTCGGACACCTTGAGTTCCCGAAGCATCAGCCGCAGTTCGTCGAGGTACGCGATGGCCTCTTCCGGGCTGTTCATGTCCGGGTGCGACACGATTTCCAGCAGCGGGGTGCCGGTGCGGTTCAGGTCCACGCGGGTGTCCCCGCCGCGGCCGGACTCGTCGTGGATGTTCTTGCCCGCGTCCTCTTCCAGGTGGGCGCGGATGATGCCGATGCGTTTGGCCGTGTGCCCTTTCTTCGGATCGGGATGCACGTTGATGTCGAGGAACCCGTCGTGGCTGAACGGCAGATCATACTGGCTGATCTGGAAGTTCTTCGGCAGGTCGGGGTAGTAGTAGTTCTTGCGGTCCCACTTGGTGAAGCCGGGGGCGTACCCCTTGTGCGTGGCGATCTGACAGTTCAGGGCCAGCGCCGCCTTCAGCGCCAGGTGGAACGCCAGCTTGTTCATGACGGGCAGCGCGCCGGGCAGCCCCAGGCAGACCGGGCAGGTGGCGGTGTTCGGCGCCTGCCCGAACTTGTTCAGGCACCCGCAGAACAGCTTCGTCTGCGTCAGCAGTTGGACGTGAACTTCCAGCCCGATGACGATCTTGTACGGCAGGTCCGGCATGACGGCTCCGATCCGAAGTAGGCCGAGAGGATTCGGGAATTGTACGGGGTGGTATGTCCGGTGAACCCCGGCAGTTACGCCCGAGGTGGCTGACACCAGTCAACAGAACGGAACGCGGATGACGCGGAGAAAGCAGGGATGACACGGATCAGAACAGAACATGATTTCTTCTGATCCGTGTCATCCGCGTTCCATCCTCTTCATCCGCGTTCCGCTCTGTTGAACCCTGAAACCAACCACCCCAGGCGTGGCGAGCGGGGTTCGTCTAAACTACCCCCATGCCGACCATCTACATCGACGCCGACGCCTGCCCGGTGAAGCCCGAGACCTACCGCGTGGCGGTGCGGCACGCCGTACCGGTCGTGGTGGTGGCGAACAACTCCATCATGATCCCGGAGAACCCGCTCATCTCGAACGTGACCGTCACCGGGTTCGGGGCGGCCGACGACTGGATCGCGGGTCAGTGCAAACCGGGCGACATCTGCATCACGTCCGACATCCCACTCGCCGCCCGCGTAGTCGCCGCCGGTGGAATCAACCTTCACCCGAAGGGCCGGGTATTGGATGACGCCACGATCGGCGAAGCGCTGGGCATGCGCGACCTGATGGAGGGGCTGCGCGAAGCCGGTACCGCCACCGGCGGGCCGAGCGGGATGACGCCGAAAGACCGCTCGCGGTTGGCGGTGTCGATCTTCCGGACTCGAAGAGCGGACCGCAGGTCCGACCGATCGGGCGATCGGCTATCGAGACGCTGAAGACCCGCG
>JANNDF010001090.1:0-1348 GCA_031387445.1 Planctomycetia bacterium | reverse complement strand
GCCCCCGGGGGTGGGCGCGGGGGGGTTCCCAACCCCCCCCCCGGGCGGGCCCACGCCGGCGGTCCCAGAACGGGTCATTTTTCCTCGCCGCTGATCAGATCTTTCAGCTTGCTGAAGAAGCTCTTCTTGGACGGCGGGCCGACGTGGCTCTTGTCCAGTTCGGCCAGCTTGCGGAACAGTTGCTCCTGTTCCGGGGTGATCGCCTGTGGGGTGTCCACGACCACTTGAACGAGCAGGTCGCCGGCCCGTCCGCCGCGGCGACCGGGCATCCCGTGTCCGGCCAGCCGGAGCACTTCGTGCGTTTGGATGCCGCGGGGCAACTCGTACTTCACCTTCTCGCCGACGAGGGTGGTGATCTCGACCGGCCCGCCGAGCGCCGCCTGGGCGAAGGTGATCGGCCACTGGCAGACCAGGTTCTGCCCGTCCCGCTGGAAGAACTTGTGCTCCTTCACGCGGATGGCGAACTCCAGGTTGCCCCGCGGGGCACCCGGATCGCCCGCATCCCCCATGCCGGAGTAGCGGATGCGGTCGCCGGTATCCACGCCCGGCGTCACCTTCACTTCGATCTCTTGGCGGCCGACCACGTTGCCCCCGCCGCGGCAGGTGGCGCACGGGTCGGTCACGATCTCGCCGCTGCCGTTGCACGCCCGGCACGGCTGCCGCATGCGGATGAACATCTGCTGGACGATCACCTCGCCCTGCCCGCCGCACCGCTTGCAGGAGGTCACTTTGGTGCCGGGTTTCGCCCCGGTGCCGTTGCACGCCCCGCAGTGGTCTTCTCGCTGAACCGTGACCTTCTTGGTCACGCCCCTGGCGGCTTCGGCCAGGTCGATGTCGAGCACCACCTGCACGTCGCGGCCGGGTTGCGGCCCGGATCGCCGCCCGCCGCCCTGGGCGCCGAAGAAGCCGCCGAACAGGTCGCCGAGCAGGTCGCTCAGATCCACCTGCACCTGCCCGGCGCCGGGACTCGCCCCCATGCCCTGGAGCCCGTCGTGCCCGTCGCGGTCGTACACCGTCCGCCGGTTCGGGTCGGACAGGATCTCGAACGCCTCGGTGGCTTCCTTGAACCTCGCCTCGGCTTCCGGGTCGCCGGGGTTGCGGTCGGGGTGATGCCGCATGGCGAGCTTGCGGTACGACACCTTCAACTCGTCGGTGGTGACGGTCTTCGTCACCTCCAACACCTCATAATAACAGCGTTTGGCCATCGGTTCCTCGGCCGACGCGGAAGGGTTCGTTATGCGTACCCCAGGCCTCACGACCTGGGCTGGGGGAGGCGACCCTTCGGGCCGCGGTGCCTGTCGGCACCCAGACCGTCAGGTCTGGGCCGCCCCGAAGGGGCGGTTCCCAC
>JANNDF010000994.1:0-8881 GCA_031387445.1 Planctomycetia bacterium | reverse complement strand
CCAGCCCGCTCACGCGGGCCGCTCGCCACTGTACGGAAAACCGCCGTCCCTGCCGTGTCCGCAACTGCCCGGCGGCCGTAAAACGCCCGCCACCGTCGCCCGCACCCGTCTTCTGAGGTCCGCCCCGTGCTCGAAGCCGATCGCTTCATGGTCAAAGAGCAGGTGAAGTTCTTCAAGACCCATCAGAAGTACGACATCTTCGACTACGACACCGAGGAGCAACTGGGCACCGCCGAGGAGAAACTCAGCTCGCTGGTGCAGACCCTCCGCTGGTTCCTGCCGAAGACGTTGTTCTCGACCACCGTGGTGGTGCGGGACCACGAGGACGCGGTGGTGTTCAAGATCCACCGCGGGGCGTTCCTCTTCCAGGCCCGCGTGGAGGTGCTGAACGCCGACAACGAGATGATCGGGTACTTCAAGAGCAAGCTGTTCTCGTTCGGCGGCGGGTTCTGGGTGTACGACGCGAAGGACAAGCAGTTCGCCGAGGTGAAGGGCAACTTCTTCGGGTTCGACTACAAGGTGCTCACCCCGGACGGGGAGGAACTCGGCCGGGTGAGCAAGAAGTGGGGCGGCGCGCTGAAGGAGCTGTTCACCTCCGCCGACACCTACATGGTGGACGTGGCCGAAGACCTGTCCGAGCAGCCGGTAGCGAAAATGCTCGTCCTCGCCGCCGCGCTCGCCATCGACGTCATCTACAAGTCCGAACAGCGCGGCGGGGGCGGCATGGGCTTGGGCTCACCCGCTCCGGCACCCGCCGGCGTGTGCCGGCCGGGTGCGACGCGGCCGGCTCACGCCGCGGTTCCAGATACCCCACCGGCGGACTCACGTCGCGCCGTTCGCCAAGAGGTTCCCATGCTCACCGCCGACGGCTGCCGCGGGCGCGTGCAGCGGCTGCTGGCCGCCCTCCGGCCGACCGGCCCGCTCCTGCTCGCCGACCCCATCCACCTGCGGTACTTCGCCAACGCCTACACCGACCCGTTCCACCTGGGGGCGGACTTCGGCGGCTTCCTGAAGGTCGCCGCGGACGGCCGCACCACCCTGTACCACGACCACCGCGCGCCCAAGACCTACGACGCCGCGTTCGTGGACGAGCGGGTGCCGGTCAAGTGGTACGACGGCAAGACGCCCGGCCAGGGGCCGCGGCGGCTCATCCTGCGGGATGTGGTGGAGTTGGCCGGCACCGGCGGGCGGGTTCACGACGCGCTGACCGACCCGGATGCCGTTCACCTTCACACCGTCGTCGCCGACCAGCGGCGTCGGAAGGACTTGGACGAGATCGCGCTGCTGAAGGAGTGCATGCGGGTGACGAACGCCGGGCACGAGTGGGCGATGGTCGTCACCGAACCCGGCATGACCGAGTTGGACGTCTACTCCGGCATCGCCGCCGAGTGCACGCGGGTGGCCGGCTTCCCGGTGGTGGTGTACGGCGACTTCGCGGTGAGCGACGGCATGGCCCGCCGCGGGGGAATGGCCACCCGCCGCAAACTGAACGCCGGCGACATGCTCATCCCCGACTTCTCGGTGATCATCCAGGGCTACCGCAGCGACTTCACGAACACGCTGGTGATCGGCGGACGACCGACCGCCGAACAGCAGAAGTTGTTCGACCTGTGCGTGGCGGCGATGGCGGCGGGCGAGGCGGTGTTGAAAGGCGGGGCGAAGTGCCAGGACGTGTACGACGCGGTGCGTGGGGTGTTCGCCGCTCAAGGACTGGCGAAGGCGTTCCCGCACCATGCCGGGCACGGGCTGGGCGTGAGCCACCCGGAACCGCCGTATTTCGTCGAACAGAGCGAGGGCGAGGTGGTGGCCGGCGACGTGGTGACGCTCGAACCGGGGCTGTACATCGACGGTGTCGGCGGGGTGCGGATCGAGCACAACTACCTTGTGACTGAAGACGGGTTTGAGAGACTGAGTGGGCACCAACTCCGCCTGGCGTGACAACCGAGGCCCGACCGTGAGGGAGGGCGTTCTGATCGGAGGCCCGACCGTCAGGGCGCGTGAGGTTTGTGGCACCCTCCCTGACGGTCGGGTCTCCGAGACCGCCGACGGAGGCCCGACCGTCAGGGAGGGCGTTCTGATCGGAGGCCCGACCGTCAGGGAGGGCGTTCTGATCGGAGGCCCGACCGTCAGGGAGGGCGCCAACCACCATAGGAGCGATGTGATGGCCGAACCTCTCGCCTATCTCATCACCTGGACGTGCTACGGCACCTGGCTTCACGGCGACGAACGCGGGTCGGTTGATCGGCATGGCCGGAACGGTTACGGGCACCCGCTCGTCTCCTCAAGTCCTGGTCGTCGGAGCGAAGAGGAGTCCCGGTTGTCACACCCACCGTTCTCGCTCGCCACCGAGACACGCCAGCAGGTGTTGTCGGCCATTCAAGACGTGTCGGTTCACCGCGGGTGGGCGCTGTACGCCGCTCACGTCCGATCAAACCACGTTCACGTTGTGCTCGGTGGAGCCGCGTCGCCAGAACGAATGATGAATGACTTCAAAGCGTATGCCAGTCGCCGGCTGAACGCTGTGATGCCTGAATGGGTTGACCTCCCGAAGTGGACCCGCCACGGGAGCACACGGTACTTGTGGAAGCCGACCGACCTCGAAGCGGCCATTCGGTACGTCGTCGAAGAGCAGGGCGAACCGATGGCGGTGTGCTGTCCGTCGGACTTCCGACTCGGAGTGACCGGGTGAGCGGGTGAGCCGCTGGCGCCCTCCCTCACGGTCGGGCCTCCGATCGGGCAATCACCCCTTCCGTCGGGCTGCTCGCCGTCGCGTAGAGCTTCTTCGGGATCCGCCCGGCCAAAAACGCCAGCCGCCCCGCGTCGGTGGCGTACCGCATGGCCCACGCCATCCGCACCGGGTCTTTGGCGCTCGCAATCGCCGTGTTCAGCAGCACCCCGTCGCACCCCAGTTCCATCGCTACGCTCACGTCGCTCGCCGTGCCCACGCCGGCGTCCACGATCACCGGGTAGTCCGGATCGTTCTCCTTCAGATACTCCAAACAGATGCGGATGTTGTTCGGGTTCAGAATGCCCTGACCTGATCCAATCGGGCTGCCCGCCGGCATCACGCTGGCCGCACCCGCTTCTTTCAGCCGCTTCGCCAGCACCGGGTCGTCGGAGCTGTACACGAGCACGGTGAAACCTTCCTTCACCAACTGCTCGGTCGCCTTCAGTGTGTCGAAGGGATCGGGCAGCAGCGTCCGCTTGTCGGCGAGGCATTCGAGCTTCACCCAGTTCGCGCCGGGGTTCTCCAACCCCTTGAGCAGTTCACGTGCAAGCCGGGCGTGGCGAACGGCGTCGTCCGCGCTGAAGCACCCGGCCGTGTTCGGCAGGATGGTCAACTTCGACAGGTCGAGGTAATCGAGGATGGAGTGGCCGGCGGCGTCGATCAGCCGTTCGCGGCGGACGGCAACGGTGGTGACTTCGCACCCGCTGGCGGTCATGCACTCCCGCATCAGGTCGTGGGTGGCGAACTTGCCCGTGCCGGTGAACAGCCGGGAGCGGAAGGCGAACGGCCCGACGCGGAGCAGGGTGTCGGCGGGAGGTGTCATGGCTCTGGTTCCCCTCTCCCCTTGAGGGAGAGGGGGTAGGGGTGAGGGGGTCGGAGAATCCGGAGACCCCCTAACCCCTCTCCCTCAAGGGGAGAGGGGGACAAAACACTACTCCTTGAACCGCTTCAGGTACTTGCCGTCTTCCGTCTGGACGACGATCAGTTCGCCCTCGGCGATGAAGCTGGGCACCTGGACCACGATGCCCGTCTCCAGGGTGGCCGCTTTGGTCTGGGCGGCGGCCGTCGCACCCTTGATGCCCGGCTCGGTCTCGGTCACCTTCAGAGTCACCGTCTGCGGCAGTTCCATGCTCAGCGCGTTGCCGTCGTGGAAGGTGATCTTGACGGTGTCGTTCTCCCGCAGGTACTTCATCATGTCGCCCACCATGGCGGCGTTCAGCGACACCTGCTCGAACGTCTCCGAGTCCATGAAGATGAAATCGTCCCCGTCCTTGTAGCTGTACGTGTGGTCGCGGGTGTCGAGGAACACCACGTCCACCTTGTCGTCCGGTTGGACTCGCGTGTCGGTGATGCTGCCGCTCTTCAGGTTCTTCAGCTTCAGGTACAGGATGGCCCGCCAGTTGCCCGGCGTGTTCAGGTCGCGGTCCAGGCAGTAGTAGAGCTGCCCGTCCATGTTCAGCACCATCCCCCGCCGCACGTCGATCAGCTTGGTGGCCGCCACTGGACGCCCTCTGGTGATGTCGGATTGAGTGTGTGGAAAGCTTCAATCTAGCGGCCGATGGCGGGCGCGAGAACCCCATTTGACCCAGGGCGCGGGCACGGGGTACCATGATGACATCGGCGAGGGGACTTCCATGACGGCACTCGGGCAACACAGATTGTTCCTCCGACTCTGGGACACGGAGCGAATGACGCCGACCGTGGCCCGACACGTCTTGAAACTCGGGTGGTCTCCAGCCGACGAAGCCCGCATGAGGGAGTTGTCAGCCCGCAACACCGACGGGACCATCGGCGACGCCGAACGCCGCGAGCTGGATGAATACGTGCAAACCGGACTGACCTTGTCGATCCTTCACTCCCGTGCGCGGAAAGTCCTGAAAGGGCAGGTAACGAGGGGGCACCGTGACTGACGCCGTCCGGCAGGCGGTGCGGGCACGAGCGAATAACCGGTGCGAATACTGTCGCCTGCCCGAAGCGCACGTCGTGATCACGTTCGAGGTAGAACACGTCATCCCGGTTCAACACGAAGGGTCGGACGCCCTGGGGAATTTGGCATGGGCGTGCTTGCATTGCAACCGGCACAAGGGACCAAACCTGTCCGGCATCGACCGTGCCACCTCACGAACGAAGCTGGTTCGGCTTTTCAACCCGCGACGACATCGGTGGGCATTTCACTTCACGTGGGACGGTGGGCAACTCCACGGTCGAACACCCATCGGCCGGGTCACCATCCACGTGCTGAGCATGAACGTCCCGCTGATGGTGGAACTCCGTGAGGAGTTGATCGACGAAGGCGTCTTTCCCCGAGGTGGTAGCCCAGGCTGCAAGCCCTGGGTACCATGTCATCCCACCCCCCTGCCCTTCCCCGGAGCCTCTCCCGATGCGCCGCTGGCTGCTCGCTCTGCTCGCCGGGTTGATCTCACTCCCCGCGTTCGCCCAGAAAGACCCCGCCGCCGCCCTCGCCACCATGACCGCCGGCGACGGGCTGAAAGTCGAACTGTTCGCGTCCGAGCCGATGGTCATCAACCCCACTGCCATCGACGTGGACCACAAGGGCCGCGTGTGGGTGGCCGAGGCCGTCAACTACCGCCGCAAGCCGCCGTACAACCGCCCGATCCTCCGCAAGGAAGGCGACCGGATTGTGGTGCTGACCGACAAGGACGGCGACGGGGCGGCCGACGACTCCACCGTCTTCTACCAGGGCACCGACCTGTACGGCCCGCTCAGCGTGCTGGTGATTCCCACCGGCAAGGGGCTTCGCGTGTTGGTGGCTCAGTCGCCGGACATCCTCGAATTCACCTGCAAAGACGCCGACAAGCCGGTCGCGGACGGCCCGCCGAAGAAGTTCCTCACCGGCTTCCAGGGCATCGACCACGACCACGGCGTTCACGGCCTGCACATGGGGCCGGACGGCAAGCTCTACTTCACCGTCGGCGACAGCGGGGTGAAGGACTTGCAGAGCAGCGACGGCAAGGGGAAGAAGTGGAGCAGCAACACATCCGACGTGCAGAAGGGGACCGTGTGGCGGTGCGACCTGGACGGCAAGAACCTCGAACTGATCGCGCACAACTTCCGCAACAACTACGAGGCGTGCGTTGACAGCTTCGGCGAAATCTGGCTGAGCGATAACGACGACGACGGCAACCAGCAGACCCGCATCTGCTTCGTGTTCCCCGGCGGTAACTACGGCTACGGCCCCCGCGGTCCGGGCCAATCGCACTGGCACGAGGAGCAACCCGGCATCGTCCACAAGACGCTCCGCACCGGGTTCGGTTCGCCGACGGGCATTCAGTTCTACGAAGGGTCGCTGCTGCCGAAGGCGTACCACAACACGCTGATGCACTGCGACGCCGGCCCGCGCGAAGTGCGGGCGTTCACCCGCAAGCCGAAGGGCGCGGGGTACGAACTCGACAAGGCGAACATCCTGACCAGCAGCGACAACTGGTTCCGCCCGAGCGACGTTTGTACCGCCCCGGACGGCAGCGTGTTCGTGGCCGACTGGTACGACCCCGGTGTGGGTGGGCACGGCATGGGCGACCACACCCGCGGGCGGATCTACCGCCTCACCCCGAAGGACCACAAGGGCTACAAGGTGCCCGAGGTGAAGCTGGGGACGAAGGAGGGCGTGCTGGCGGCTCTCGGCAGCACGAACATGACGACACGGCAGATGGCGGTTGAAAGCGTCCGGGCGATGACGGACAGCCGCCGCTTCGTGTTCGATGCGGTTGACGCGCTCGAAAAGGATCCCGCCAGTGACGGCCGACTCAAGGCGCGGCTGGGCTGGTCCAACCCCGACGGGTATGGGGCTGGCGGTGCGTTCAGTATGTTCCTGGGGGAAAAGGACGACCGGGTGAAGGCGCAGGCGGCACGGGTGGGGGGAGCGGGGTTGCTGATCGGTCGCCTGGATGCCGCACTCTCGACAGGTTCCGCTGCGGTGGGTCGGGAGGTGCTGGTGCAGACGCTCAGGGCGAGTAACACGGACAATTCGTCATTCCTGAGCGTCTTCTACGCCCTCGCCAAGCAGTACGACGGCTCGGACATCTTCTACCGCGCCGCGCTAAACATCGCGTGCGGCACTGATCCGGCCCGGCGTGACAAGATCCTCGCCGACTTCGAGAAGCACTTCCCGGAGTGGAACGACAAGGTGGCCGACCTCGTGTGGGAGTTGCGGCCGAAGAGCATGCTTCTCAAAATGGGAACGCTCCTGGCTGATGCCAAGTTGACCGGCGCGCAGAAGGCCCGCATCGTGGACATCCTCGCCGCAAGTGACGACCCCGCTGCCGGCAAGACGATGCTGGCGCTGCTCAAATCGGATGCCGCCGCCGAGGTGAAGGCGAAGGCGGTGGACAACCTGAAGTTGTTCCTGCCGACCAAGTGGAACGGCCTGACCAAGGGCGACGACCTGAAAACGGCCGTCTCGGACCTGTTGAAAGACACCAAGACCGCCCACACCGGCCTGCAACTCGTCGCCGCCGCCGGCTTCACGCCCGCCCTGGATGACGTCATCAAGTTGGCGTCCGACAAGGCCACTCCGGCCGCCACACGGCTCGAAGCCATCCGCACCCTCGGCAGGTTGAAGGACGTGAAGGCGGTGGAAGCGCTGATGGCGGTCGGTTCGCCCGAAACGGAACTCTCCATCCCTTGCGTGCAGGCGCTCGGCGAACACCTGCCGAAGGGCGACAAGGGGAACGTGGCCGAGACGAAGGCTCTGGAAGCGCTGCAACGGGCGATCACCGCCAAGCCGGGCAAGGCGACGGCCGAACTGCGTCAGGCGGCGCTGGCCGGGCTGGTGGGCAGCCGCGGCGGCACGATCTGGCTGCTGCAACTGAAAGAGAAGGGCGAGATGCAGGAAGAACTGGTGGCCGACGCCGGCCGGCTGCTGCGGAACAGCCCGTTCCAGGGCGAGCGGAACAAGGCCATGATCCTCTTCCCGCCGGCCGGAAAGCTCGACCCGAAGAAGCTGCCCGCGGTGGCGGAGTTGGCGAAGAAGAAGGGCAACGCCGAGAACGGCAAGGCGCTGATGGCGAAGTCGCTCACCGGCGAAGCACAGTGCCTGAAGTGCCACACGGTCAAGGGCGTCGGCGGGAGCATCGGCCCGGACCTGAGCATGATCGGCAAGAAGGGGAGCAAGGAGAACCTGTACGACAGCCTGCTGACGCCGAGCAAGGCCATCGCCGACCAGTACGTTACGTGGCGACTCGACAGCGAGGACGGCCAGAGCGTGACCGGCCTGCTGGTGGAGGAGACGGCGGCCAAAATCACCGTCCGCGACGCCAACGGCAAGGACTACACGTTCAACACGAAGGACGTGACGAAGAAGAAGGACGCCAAGTCGATCATGCCGGAGGACGTCATCAAGGCGTTCAGCGAGGACGAGTTGATCGACGTGGTGGAGTACATGATGACGCTGCAAACGCCGTCGCTCACCCCGGACGTGTGGCACATCGCCGGCCCGTTCCCGTCGAAGGATGACAAAGCGCTGGACACGAAGTTCGACCCGGAAACCAAGCCGTTCGCCGACGTGAAATGGAAGACGGTGCGGGGCGACTCGAAGGGGTACTTCGACCTGGCCGCGTTCCACGGCAAGGACGCGGTGGACAGCCTGAGCTACCTGTCCCGCGTGATCGAGTCGCCGGCGGACCAGGAGGTGACAATCCTGCTGGGCACCGACGACGGCTGCCGGCTGTTCGTGAACGGCGAGAAGGTGTTCGGCCACGAGAACCACTTCGCCGCCACGCCCGCCAAGGACAGCGTGAAGGTGAAGCTGAAGAAGGGGGCGAACGCCGTGCTACTGAAGATCAACAACGGCAGCATCCCGCACGGGTTCTACTTCACCATCGAAGGCGGCACCGATCTGAAACTCGGGAAGTGAAATCCCACCCCGAAGGGGTGGTTCTCACAGCCCAGGGTTGAGGTGCGAAGCACCGACACCCTGGGAACGTGAGAGCGCATGACCCCGACCCCGAAGGGGTCGTTCAAGGCCGGTGAACGACCCCTTCGGGGTCGGGGGTTTTGTGGCGGGATGTCCCAGGGCGTGGGGCCCCCGCGGCCCGCCCCCCCCGGGGGGGGGGGCACCCCCCCACCGGGGGGGCGCCCCGGGGCACCCACCCCCCCCCCCCCCCACACCAACACCCCCACACACCACCGGGGTGC
>JANNDF010000993.1:0-9302 GCA_031387445.1 Planctomycetia bacterium | reverse complement strand
TCCACCTTGTCGTTCGTGTACGTTGCCAAAGTGACCGCGTCGGCCGACTGTGCGGTCACGACCCCGCTCAGGGTGCGGCCGTCGAGTGTGTTCACCACTTGCGTGACGTACTCCGGGCGGATGTACCCGCTCGGATCGACCACGCTCGCCAGCAACGAACCGCGGTTCTTGCGGTCGGCGGTGGTCAGGTCCGGCCCGACCTTCCCGCCCTCGCCGAACAGTTGATGACACGCTCCGCAACTCTTGGTGAAGATCACCTTACCCTTCACCGCATCGCCGGGTTTCTCCCGACCGAGCATGGTGCTGAGCGACGCGATGCGGGCCTGCTTCTCCCCCGCTGTGGCCGACAACTTGCCGAAGTGCTTCTCCACGAGTGCGGTCAGTTCCTTGTCGTTGAACGCCACCGCCGCACGCGCCTGCTCCACCGGAACGTCTGCCTTCGGGAACTTGCCTGCGTCGAGTCGGGTGAACAGAGCGAACGCCCACGCCTTCCGCGAAACCAGCGTCTGCACCGCCCGCTTCTTCACCCCGGCCGACCACTTGGGGTACAGTTCGAGCAACATCGCCGGCGCGTCCTTCGCTGCCACACCTTCGAGCGCCGCGAGGGTGGCCGTCCGCAACTCGTCGGCGGACTGTTCATGCAACTGCATGAGCAGCCACTCCCCGACCGCCACCTTCATCTTGTCGTCCCGCACTTTGCCGAGTGCCGCGAACCACATCACCCGTTCGGCCGCCGACGCTTTCCCATCGGTGGCTAGTTCTTGGACGGCGACAACGGCCACGGGCGAGCCGAGTGCGGCGGAAACCCGGAGTGCCGCTTCAAGGGTGTATGGGCTCGCCTTCCGGTGTTGTAGCGCGTCCAGTTCCTCTCGAATCTGAGCGGCGTAGAAGCGGAAGTCCGCGTCGGCGACACTGACCGCCGCCTCTAACTCGCGCACCAGCAGACCGAGTTTCGGTTCCGGCAGGTCTAACCCCTCAGACGCCGCGCGGCGTGCCGTTCGCACGTCGGACAAGCCGCGGCGGACGATCCGTTCGAAGACGAACATTCGCCCGGCGTCGGTGAGCGGCAGTTGGTCGCTGGCCTCCAGTTGGCGGTCAGCGTCACGGGCATCGGTCGAGGACTCATAGGCCCACCAGACGAGCAGGCGGAACGTCGGGTCGTCGAGCTTGGCAAGTGACTTCAGGTTGTGGAGGAGGTCGAACGTGATTTTCTGCCCCAGCCGGCGGGTCGTGCAGAGGTACTCGGCCACCACCACGGGATTCTCTTCTGTCGTCGCCCGTGCCACGAACTGATCCCATTCCTTCGCGCTGAACTGCCCCGGCGTTTGACCCATCAGCCGGATCATCCAGGCCCGCACCTGTGGGTCGGCGTGTTCGAGGAACGGCGCGAGGTCCGGCCACAGCCTGCGGTCGCCGTCCGCGTTCAGCACCCACAGCGCTTCCATCGCCGCCGGACCGCTCTCCTTTGCCAGCGCGCGCAGCCCTTCCGCTTCTTCCTTCGACAACGACCCGTCAGCGAACTGCTCCCGCGCCGCCCGTCGCCACCAGATGTTCGGGTGCTTCAGCAACTCCACCAGTTCCGCGCTCGACTTCTTGCGGATGTCGAACGGTTTCGATACCGGCGGACTCACGTCGCGCCGTTCGCCGGGTTTCGTGTACTCGATCTTGTACACGCGGCCGTTGGTCTTGTCCCAGTTGTCGATGGGGTCGAGGTGGGCGGCGCGCTTGTCGTACCAGTCGGCGACGTACACGCACCCGTCCGGACCGAGTTGCAGGTCCACCGGGCGGAACTGGTCGTCGTTCGCCACCAGCAGATCCGTGCCGTGTTCGGCGGTGAAGCTCGCCCCCTTCGGCGTCAGCTTGTGCGTGAACACCGCGTTCGACAACAGGTTACCGGCGATGTACTGCCCGCGGAACTCCTTCGGGTACGTGTCGGCGTCGTAAATGATCCCGCCGCAGGTGACGTGCCCGCCCTTGAAGTTCTTGTACGGCACGTGGTCGAGGTAGCCGTAGGCGTGCGGGTTGTGCAGCGGGCCGTGCTTGCTGAACCCCTTGACGTAGTACGCCCCCGGCAGTTGATGCAGGCAGGCGAAGCCGCCCCAGTTGGTGCCGGTGATGCACTGGCCGGTGGCGTCGAAGTCGAGTCCGTAGGTGTTGCCCCCGCCCTCGGAGAACAGCTCGAAGCGTTTCGTCTTCGGGTGATACCGCCACACGCCCTGTTGGAACTCGATGGGCTTTTTGATGACGCCGGACGGGTCGGTGATCTTCGACGTACTCGTGCTGCCGGCGGCGCCGTAGAGCCAGCCGTCCGGGCCGAATTGCAGGCTGTTGGCGAGGCTGTGCGTGTCGTCCAGGCCGAAGCCCTTCGCCAGCACTTCGGGGTCGCCGTCGGGAATGTCGTCGTGGTTCTTGTCCGGGTAGAAGAGCAGGTACGGCGCCTGCACGACGTACACGCCGTCGTTCGCCAGGCAGAAGCCGCTGGCCACGTTCAACCCGGTGAGGAAGTCTTTCGACTTCCGAAACACGCCGTGTTCGTCGGGGTCGTAGCAGATGGTGAGCTTGTCGAGGCCTTTCGGACCCTTGGGCGGCGGGTCGAGCACCTTGTCCCAGGTCGTCCGCAGGTACTGGTCCTGCTTCACCGGCTTCAGCCCTTCCGGGTTGGGGTATTGCAGGTATTGCAGCACCCACAGCCGGCCGGTGCCGTCGAAACTGATGCTCAGCGGCTGGCGGATCATCGGCTCCGACACCACGCATCGGGCGGTGAAGCCGTCGGGCAACTTCATCTTCTTGACGGCGTCATCCGGGCTGAGCGGCTGTGCGAGCAACGGTGCCGCGAGGAGCAGCAGGGAGAGGGCTGCGGATCGACTCATCGCGGATTCTCCGAAGTGGACCGCCGGCGGGTGTCGTGTAAGATCGTGCATTCCTCCGCCGCCCGCAAGACCCTTCCAATGAACTCATCCCGTGCCCGCTGGCTCGCCCTCGTCGCCGCCCTGCTCGGGTGGATGTTCGACGGGCTGGAAATGGGCCTGTTCCCGCTCGTCGGGCAGAACGCCCTACGGGAGTTGTTGCAGACCGAGGAACGGTTCGCGACCGAACGGCAGGCGACCGACCCGACCGGCGGGCTGGTCGGCGGGGTGGTGGCGGCACCGGCACGCGCGGCACTGGAAACCGAACTCGGGGCATGGTTCGGCGTCATCAACGCCGGCTTCCTGATCGGGGCCGCCACCGGCGGGGTCCTGTTCGGCTGGCTGGGCGACCGCATCGGGCGGGTGCGAGCGATGACACTGAGCGTGCTGGTGTACGCCGGCTGCTCCGGGCTGTGCGGGTTCAGTGCGGCCCCGTGGCAGTTGGCTGGGCTACGGTTCGCCGGGGCGCTCGGCATGGGCGGCGAGTGGGCGCTCGGCGTGGCACTCGTCATGGAGATGTGGCCGGGCGCGCGGCGGGCGTGGCTGGCCGGGCTGATCGGCGCGTTCGGCAACCTGGGCTACTGCCTGCTCGCGGCCGTTGCCCTCAGCCTGAACCGCGTCGGCGCGGGCATCGGCGAGTGGCTCACGTCGGTGGGGCTGAGTGGCGAGGTGGTGGCGTACTTCACCCGCAACGGCAACTGGCGGCTGCTCATGGCGGTCGGGGCACTGCCGGCGGTCCTCACGCTGTTCATCCGCCTGTTCGTGCCCGAATCCGAGAAGTGGACGAGCGAGAAGAAGGCGGGGGCGGTCAACCACTGGCGGAGCGCGGACCTGCTCGCCGTGCTGCTGGGAGCGGGTGTCGGTGCCGGCGTGCTGACACTGTGGGTCGTACCGCTGGACTTGTGGCTCCGGATCGTCGGCACGCTTGTGGGCGTTGGCGTCATCACCGTCTGTTACCTGTTCCCAACCCGGCAGTATCTGGTGCGAGCGAACCTGCCGACAGCGGAGCGGAGGCACCTGATCGGCCGCATGCTGCTGGCGGCCGGACTGAGCGGTGTGCCGCTGCTGGCCACCTGGGGCGGGGTGATGTGGGTGTACAACCTGGTGGGGAACCTCGCCCCGACCGATGCGGACGCCAAGCCGCTCACGCAGGCCAGTTCCGCGTTCGGGGCCGCCGTCGGGTGCGTGCTGGCGGCGGTTCTGGGCGACCGCATCGGGCGGAAGTGGGCCTACGCTCTGCTCTGCGTGCTGTCCGGGGTGGCGCTGTACAGTTTCTACGCCTTCCACCCGCCGTTCGGTTGGGGGTTCGTGGCGGCGGTCGGCGGAGTCGGTTTGATTACCGCCGCGTTCTACGGTTGGCTGCCGTTGTACCTGCCCGAACTGTTCCCAACGAAGATGCGAGCCACCGGGCAAGGGTTCGGGTTCAACTTCGGCCGCATCCTGGCGTCCATCGGATCGCTGCAAACACTCGCCCTGCTCAGGGCGTTCGACGGCGACTACGCGAAAGCCTGTTCGGTCGCCGCCGGCGTGTACGTCCTCGGATTGCTCCTGATCCTGTTCGCCCCCGAGACGAAGGGAAAGCCACTGCCCGAGTGATGACGGTCAACCCGTGGAACCTGCATGGGAGAAAATGCGTGGCCGCTTCGTCCGAACCAACCCTTGCGGCCCCCGGTGCCGGGCTTCCGTGGCTCGAACTCACCGGGACACGAGTCTTCTTCGCGCTCCTGCGGTTGACGGGGAACCCGAAGTCGTTCGAAGCGACATTCGAGAAGGAGCGACGGGCGATCCGCGCGCTGGTAGCCAACCTGGACGGCGAAACGGGCAAGCGCCGCGTGCTCATTCGCCGGCCGATTGGGCTGGAGGACAGCAGCCGGAACTGGTCCGTGTGGATGACCCTCGACCACCTGCGGAGGGTCCACGACGAGTACGCCCGCGTCGTCTCGGCCCTCGCGGGGGGAGTCATCCCGGACGGCGGAGTGACGGCCGCGGCAGTCAAGCCGGGTCCCGAAGTCGATGCCGACATCGTCTCCGCCTACGAGGCGTCTTGCGACCTGCTTCGTGACGCCGCGATGGCGGCCCCTGCCGTGAGTTCCCGTGTCCGGTTCCGGCACCCGTGGTACGGTCCACTCACGGCAGCCGGTTGGTTCGCCCTGGCCGGCCCTCACCTGGGTGCCCACCGCCTCCAGATCGAGCGAATCCTCGCGGGCATTCGGGTCGCGGGGAAGTAGGCGGTGCGGCGAGTTCCGCGCTGAATCGCGGCACCCGATGTGCTATATCTGGCTGCGTCACGCCCCGAGACGACCATGAGCGAGCAGACCCCCAGTACGGCCCCATCAACCAACGGCCCGCCCACGGAAGCCGACGCCCGGTTGAGCCGGATCGAGGCGGCGCTGGTGGTACTGGCCGCGCAGCAGGCCGCCGGCCCCGCACCCGAGGGGTATTCGCGGCCCGGCGCCCCGCCTCCGCCGCCCGCCCCCAACCCGCTCGCCCAGATCGGGGCCGCCGTCGAACTCGCCCAGATGACCGGCCACCTGCCCGGCGGGGGGAACAACAAACGGGCGTGGATGAAGTGGCCCGTCGTCCGCGAACTGATCCTGGTGTTCCGCCTGTACTTCGACAAGCGGTACAGCCCCACCCGTGCGGCTCAGTTGGGCGTACCCCTCATCCTCATCCTGCTGGTCGCGGCCGGCTTCTTCTTCAACCTGAACCCGACGCCCTTTCTCACCCAACTGATCGAATACCCGGTCATCATGGTGTTGGCGGTGTTCCTCTTCCGCATCCTGGCAAACGAAGTGACCCGATACGCCCAGGTGCTGGAATACCTGACCAAGACCGGCCGCGGGTAGGGGATACCAATGATCCGACTCGGCGTGAACATCGACCACATCGCCACCGTGCGGCAGGCCCGCCGCACCTACGAACCCGACCCGGTGACGGCCGCGGCGCTCGCCACCCTTGGCGGGGCCGACGGCATCACCGTTCACCTCCGCGAAGACCGCCGGCACATTCAAGACCGCGACGTACTCATCCTTCGGCAGACGGTCCACACCCGGCTGAACCTGGAGATGTGTACCGCGGATGAACTCGTCGCGTTCGCCCTGAGCGTGAAGCCGGACGAGGCAACGCTCGTGCCCGAGAAGCGACAGGAGTTGACCACCGAGGGCGGGCTGGATGTGATCGGTCAAGCCGCCGAGGTGCGGGCCGCGACCGACAAGCTGAAGGCGGCCGGCATCCAAGTGGCGCTGTTCATCGGGGCGGACCTCGCCCAGGTGGACATGGCGAAGGGCGTGGGGGCCGACGCCATCGAGTTCCACACCGGCACATACGCCGACACGAAAGGCGACGAACAGGCGGCGGAGTTGGCGAACCTGCGAGCCGCCTCCCACCACGCCATCGGGCTGGGTCTGCACGTCCACATGGGACACGGGCTGAACTACCACAACATCGCCCCGATCGTCCGCATCCCCGGCGTGGAGGAGTTCAACATCGGGCACAGCATTGTCAGCCGGGCGGTGCTGGTCGGCCTGGAACGCGCCGTGCGAGACATGAAGCAGGCGATGGCCGAACACTTCCCGAACCCGAAGCGCTAGGGTGGGTCGCTCTATCCGAGAGCGACATCCGACCGGCTCTCGGAGAGAGCCGGCCACCCGACGCTGCCACTCTGTCAGTCGCCCGTCGCGTACAATTCCCACACATTTCAGCCACTTCCGCCAACGGCACGGCGGTTGCTCTGCGCTCGCACATCCCCACGAGAACACGCCATGAACCCGGAACGGCTGACCGAAAAGGCCCGTGAGTCCATCGCCGGCGCGCAGAAGATCGCCGCCCGCATGGATCACCAGTCCATTGACGCCGAACACCTGCTGCTCTCCCTACTCGACCAGGAAAAGGGCCTGACCGCGGCCGTGCTGAACAAGGCGGGCGTGAGTGTGGACGCGCTCACCATCCGCGTGCAGCGGGAGGTGGAGAAACTCCCGAAAGTCGCGAACGTCACCAACCAGGGAATCACCGCTCGGTTCAGCAAAGTGATGGCCGCCGCCGAGGACGAGGCCAAGAAGCTGAAGGACGAGTACGTCTCGATCGAACACTTGTTGCTGGCGATGACCGACGACAAGGGGGCGGCCGGCACCATCCTGAAGGAGTTTGGGGTCGGGCGGGATCGCCTGTTGCGGGCACTGCAAGAGGTGCGCGGCAGTCAGCGTGTCACGTCGCAGAACCCCGAAGAGACGTACCAGGCGCTGGAGAAGTACGGCCGCGACCTGACCGACTTCGCCAAACGCGGCAAGCTCGACCCGGTCATCGGCCGCGACGAGGAGATCCGCCGGGTGATTCAAATCCTATCCCGCCGCACCAAGAACAACCCGGTGCTGATCGGTGAACCCGGCGTCGGGAAAACGGCGGTGGTGGAAGGGCTCGCCCAGCGGATCATCCGCGGTGACGTGCCGGAAGGGCTGAAGGACAAGAAGATCGTGGCACTCGACATGGGTGCGCTCATCGCCGGGGCGAAGTACCGCGGGGAGTTCGAGGAGCGTCTGAAGGCGGTGCTGAAGGAGGTGACGAGTGCCGAGGGCGACATCGTCCTGTTCATCGACGAGTTGCACACAGTCATCGGGGCGGGCAAGGCGGACGGGGCGATGGACGCCGGCAACCTGCTCAAGCCGATGCTCGCCCGCGGCGAACTGCACTGCATCGGCGCGACCACGCTCGACGAGTACCGCCAGCACATCGAGAAGGACGCGGCGTTCGAGCGGCGGTTCCAACCGGTGCAGGTCGATCAGCCGAGCGTGCCCGACACCATCAGCATCCTCCGCGGGCTGAAGGAGAAGTACGAAGTCCACCACGGCGTTCGCATCAAAGACGCGGCGCTGGTGGCGGCGGCCGTGCTGAGCAACCGCTACATCTCCGACCGCTTCCTGCCCGACAAAGCCATTGACCTGATGGACGAGGCCGCGGCGAAACTGCGAACGGAAATTGATTCGATGCCGACGGAGTTGGACGAGCGGTCCCGGCGGGTGATGCAACTGGAGATCGAACGCGAAGCCCTGAAGAAGGAAACGGACAGCGTCAGCCGCGACCGCCTCGGCAAGCTGGAAAAGGAACTGGCCGACCAGAAGGCGGAGGCGGACGCGCTGAAAGCCCGCTGGCAGGCGGAGAAGGCCGACGTGCAAGCGGTACGGCAGGTGCGCGAGCAGATCGAGAACGTGAAGCAACAGACCGAACTCGCCGAGCGGAACTACGACCTGAACCGCGCCGCCGAACTGAAGTACGGCAAACTGCCGGAGCTTCAGAAACAACTCGCCGGGCTGGAAGCCGCCCAGAGCAACACCGTTGGTCGGCTGACGAAAGAGGAAGTGGGCGAAGAAGACATCGCCGCGGTGGTATCCCGCTGGACCGGCGTGCCGGTGACGAAGCTGCTGAGTGGCGAGAAAGACAAGCTCCTTCACCTGGAGGACGAACTGCACAAGCGGGTGATCGGCCAGAACGAGGCCGTCACTGCCGTGTCCGAAGCGGTCGTTCGCGCTCGGAGTGGCATGAACGACCCGAACCGGCCCATCGGCAGCTTCATCTTCCTCGGGCCGACCGGGGTGGGCAAAACCGAACTCGCCCGCGCCCTCGCCGAGTTCCTGTTCGACGACGAGAAGGCGATGGTGCGACTCGACATGAGCGAGTACCAGGAGAAGCACACCGTCAGCCGGTTGGTCGGTGCCCCGCCAGGATACGTGGGGTACGACGAGGGCGGGCAACTGACCGAAGCCGTCCGCCGCCGGCCGTACTGCGTCATCCTGTTCGACGAGATCGAGAAGGCGCACCCGGACGTGTTCAACGTGCTGCTGCAAGTGCTCGACGACGGCCGGCTGACCGACAGCCAGGGCCGCGTGGTGGACTTCAAGAACGCACTCGTCATCATGACCTCGAACGTCGGCAGTCAGGCCATCTTGCAGTACAAGGGCACGCACATCGGCGAGGTGTACGACCGCATGAAGGCGGCCGTGATGGGCGAACTGCGGAAGCACTTCCGCCCGGAGTTCCTGAACCGCGTGGACGAGACCATCGTGTTCCACGCGCTGAAGGAAGCCGACCTGATGAAGATCGTGGACATCCAACTCGACCGCGTGCGCGAGCGTCTGGCCGAGCGGAACATCACGCTGACGCTCACCGACGCGGCCAAGAAGCACGTCGTGCGGACCGGGTACGACCCGAACTACGGGGCGAGACCGCTGAAGAGAGTGCTTCAGAAGGAAGTGGAAACGGGGCTGGCGAAGCGACTGCTGAAGGGCGACATCGGCGACGGTGCGAGTGTGACGGTGGACTACGACCCGAGCCACGACTCGCTGTCGTTCAGCGTGTGAGGTAGGTGCCGCCTGCCGGGCGGCACTGTCGCAAGGGTGCCGCCCG
>JANNDF010000966.1:0-2277 GCA_031387445.1 Planctomycetia bacterium | reverse complement strand
ACGGCGGCGAGCATGACGACCACCAGGGAGCGGGTGAGCATGGCGGATTCCGGAAGGAGGGAGAGCAGAATTGGTGCCGGAGTCGGTTGTACGGAAAGTGTTGGGGGCCGCTCGGCTTGCGGCACCTACTTCGGCCCGCCGAGGACGCCGACAGGCGAGCGGAGCCAGGCCACCGTGCTCGGCTGCTTCTCCCCCTTCGGGGCGTTGTCGGCGTTCCGGGTGACCGCCTCCGCGATGGCCTGCCCGACGGCCGGGTGGTCGAAGCAGAGTTTCTCCATCGCCTGCCGCTGAAGTGGCTTCTGCGGGATGAGTGCGACCGCTTGCACGAACGCCGCGTCCGACTCCTTCCACTTGTCCTGGTGAGCCAGCACGATGGCTTGACCGAGCCTGCTGAGCACCAGCGGCGACACCGGCAGGGCGTCCGGCTTGTTCGCCCGCGGGCCGGTTTCCAGTTGCTTGAACGCCTTGTCGGCGTCCTCCCACCGCCTCTCGTTCACCAAGAGCAGCCCCAACTCGAACCCGGCCGTCAGGTGCTCGCGGGTGTGCAGCGGGGCCTTCTCCACCTTCTCCCGAAGGGCGGTCTCCCGCGACGACACCAGGTTCGGCAACCGCACCTCGGGCAACCCGACGGTGGTGGACGGTGTGGCAGATATGGCCGGCGCATCGGCGAGCGTGGCCGCCCACCAGCCCGCGGCACCGACGGCCAGCACAAGAATCCCCGCCGCGATCCGCCACGGCCATCGGTTCGGCGTCGGCGGCAAGGCCGGCAGTTTTGCGACGGTCGAATTCGACAACGACACGGACAGCGGCGGTGGGACCACGCCCGTTTGCGTCGGCCCACCCGTCACGGTCGTCGCCAGCCCCTTCTGAATCTTCGTCAGGTCGCGGATCACGTCCTTCGCACTCTGGTAGCGGTCGGCCGGGTTCTTCGCCATCAGCCGGTGAACGAGTGCGAGCAAATCCGCCGGCAGGTCGGGGCGGAAGCTGCCCAGCGGCTCGGGCGTCTGTTGCACGTGCTTGGCGGCCACCTCGAACGCGGTGTTCCCCTTGAACGGCGGGAAGCCGGCGAGCAGGTGGTAGGCGGTCACGCCGAAGCTGTACAGGTCCGAGCGGTGATCGACCGCGTGCCCCTGCACCTGCTCCGGCGACATGTACAGTGGGGTGCCGAGGGTCATGCCGCTCTGCGTGATGCTGAGCGGTTGGGTGTCGCCGGCGAAGTACCGGCTCAGCCCGAAGTCCGTCACCTTCACTTCGACTTTGCGGGTGAGCAGGATGTTCTCCGGCTTCACGTCGCGGTGAACCAGCCCCAGTTCGGCGGCGCGTTGCAGGCCGGCGGCCACCTGCTTCAAGATGGACAGTGCCACAGGCAGATCGGGCGGGCCTTTTCGGTCGAGGAAGTCGCGCAGGTTGCGGCCGTCCACGTATTCCAGGGCCATGTACCGCCGGCCGTCGTGCTCGCCGACGGCGTACACCTGCACGATGTTCGGGTGGCTGATGCGGGCGACCGCCTCGGCCTCGGCCTGGAATCGCTTGAGGGCGGTGGCGTTCGACGTGTGGTCGTCGCGGAGGATCTTGAGCGCGACTTGCCGCTTGAGGGACAACTGCCGGGCGAGGTACACCTGCCCCATCCCGCCCTGACCGATCTTCCGCAGCACCTGGAAGTCGCCCAGGGTGCGACCGGTCAGGTCGGGCGGCGGTCGGTCGGCGGCGGGTGAATCGGCGGGCATGGAGGGGATTGTAGCGAGCCGTCAGGACGGTGGTGTCAGCGTGGCATACGCCTGCGTGAGCGGGTGGTCGGGGCCGGCGAATTGTTCGAGGGCGTCGAGGACGGCGTCGGGATCAGACGGGCGTGCGGCAAGCTTGAACGGCGGAGAGTAGTCCGGACTCACTTCCAGCCAGCGGTTCCCGAACGGCCCCGCCTTTACCCGCACCGTCCCCAGACAAGCCCAACTGTGGAAGTTGCGCGGGTCGAGTGGTCGGATGCCTCGCGGTGTAATCTCTGCGGCGTCCGCGTTCCGCCGTAGGAATGCCAGCGCGAAGCAGAATCCGCCGAGCACGGCGGCATTGAATCCCCAACTGAAGACGTCCTTCAGGCTGGCCAGCGGTTTCCCATCCAGTCCGCGAGACGCCACGCCCGTTCCGACCAGAAGGCCGAAGGCGAGTTGGAACCCGACAGACCACCGCAGGAACCGCGGCCATAATCGGGAGCGGATGAGGACGCGGTCGGTGGGCACGGGTTTTCTTCCAACGGGCGAACGGCGCGACGTGAGTCCGCCG
>JANNDF010000912.1:0-1659 GCA_031387445.1 Planctomycetia bacterium | reverse complement strand
GATGAAACGATGAAGAAGATCGTGTTGCTCAAGTTTCAGGGGGCCAAAAACGGAGAAGTCGCCGACGAACTGAAATGCACACGGCGAACAATCGAACGAAAACTGGAGCGAATCCGTCGAATCTGGGTGGAAGCGGGCCTGCATGACGGCAAGGAATGACAAGATTGACGCGAATCCTGTCGGAGTCTTCCGCCGTTTGAGCATTGAGATGTATTGAACGTTCGTTTTCGAATCGAATCCCATGCGCGACCCTTCCATCAGGAATCCCGCCTACCTCTTACTCACCGATCAGCAACTGTCCGAAATCGATGACCTGGGTGACCGGTTCGATCGGGAGTTGGTGAAGGGAGATGCTCCGGGCATGGAGACATTCCTGGCGGAAGCTCCGGAAGCCGCCCGCGACGGACTTCTGGCAGAACTGCTGGCCATGGAATGGGAATATCGCACGCGGAAGGGAGACGACCCCCGGCAGGACGAATACATCCGGCGATTCCCTGAACGGAGTGGTGTCATCGCCGGCGTGTTTGCCCGCGATACCCGCACGATCGGCCACGAGAGCGGTGCCCCGAAGGAGCACGACGAGGTGCCGCTCGGATTCCTGGCCCCGGCCACCCGCCCCGACTCGCTCGGCCGAATCGGGCACTACGAGGTGCTCCAGGTGCTCGGCCAGGGCGGCTTCGGGATCGTGTTCCGCGTGTTCGACGACGTGCTGCACCGGGTCGTCGCGGTTAAGGTCCTCTCGCCCCAGATGGCCGCCACCAGCCCGGCCCGCAAGCGGTTCCTCCGGGAGGCCCGGTCGAGCGCCCAGGTGCGGCACGAGAACGTGGTCCAGGTGTACGAGGTCGGCGAAGCTCCGCTGCCGTACATCGCCATGGAGTTCATCCCCGGGAGACACTCCAGGACCGCCTCAATCGCACCGGCCCAGTCGAGCCGGCCGAGGTCGTGCGGATCGGCCGGCAGATCGCCGAGGGGCTGGCCGCCGCCCACGGCCAGGACCTGATCCACCGCGATATCAAGCCGGGGAACATCCTGCTCGAGGGCGGGGCCGGGCGGTTGAAAATCACCGACTTCGGGCTGGCCCGTGCGGCCGACGACGCCAGCATCTCGCAGAGCGGGATCATCGCCGGCACGCCGATGTACATGGCCCCGGAGCAGGCCAAAGGCGAGAAGCTCGACCAGCGGGCCGACCTGTTCAGCCTCGGCAGCGTGCTCTACCAGATGGCCGCCGGCCGGCCGCCGTTCCGTGCCAACAGTACGGTCGCGGTGCTCAAGCGGGTCGCCGAGGACACGCCGCGGCCGATCCGCGAGATCATCCCCGAAACGCCGCAATGGCTCTGCGACGTCATTTCCAAGCTGCACGCCAAGAACCCGGACGACCGCTACCAGTCGGCGCGCGAGGTCGCGGATTTGCTCGCAGACTGCGAGGCGCAACTCACAGCGAACGCCAAGCTCCAGGACTTCTCGCGCATTCCGACACGGAAGCCGACTCCGAGTGCGTCCCGGCGATGGAAGTGGGCCGCCGCGGTCGTGCTGCTGCTTCCCGTGATCGCGCTCGCCGTGACGGAACTCGCCGGGGTGACGCATCTGTTCCGCGGGCCGCAGGCGACGACCGACCCGACCAAGTCCGGCGGCGGCCCCACGCCGATTCCGGTGGCGAAG
>JANNDF010000891.1:0-1016 GCA_031387445.1 Planctomycetia bacterium | reverse complement strand
CCCGGATCACCCGTATCGATCAGCCCGACCTGATCCGGGTCGAGCAACCCTTTCAATTCTAACCGCGCCCGGTGCAACCGGCTCCGCACGGTGCCGATGGGCACGCCCATCACCTCGGCAATCTCCTCGTACTTCAACCCGTCGATGTCCTTCAGCACCAGCACGCCGCGGTGTTCGGGTGACAGTTTCGCCATCGCCTCGGCCAGCACCCGCTCGTCCTCGCTCCGCTCCATGTCCGCTTCCGGGGCGGTGTCGGTCGAGCGGTCTTCCGGGTCGATCCCACCGTCGTCACCGTGCCCGTCGATCCGCACCATCCCCCGCCGTCGGCGTTTGAAGCTGATGGCGGTGTTGAACGCGATGCGGTAGAGCCAGGTGAACAGTTCGCTGTCGCCCTTGAACGACTTCAGCGACGTGTACGCGTTCACGAACACGTCTTGCACCACGTCGGCCGCGTCGTCGGCGTTGTCGAGCACGCGGTAGGCAACGTTGAACAGGCGGTCCTGATACCGCACCACCAAATCCCCGAACGCCGCCGTGTTCCCGGCGAGAACCTCAGCGATCAGGCGTCGGTCGTCGTGGGTCACGTGTTCTGTGTATGGGACGGGCCGCACGGGCTGAAAGTTCCCACCGCGTGGGAAATCGATCGGCCGCGGGCGGTGGCACACAAGTAGAGCCGGCTTCACGAGTTGCGACGCACCCGCCGGGGCCAGTGGGGGTGAGCACGCGATGAGAACCGGCGTGAAGCGCAGCTTAGGTGATTTACGGGGGGCTGTCCACCGGTGGCGAACTCCGGTCGGTTGGTCGGGCGGTTTGTTGGAAGAAACGGCCCGATGTGGGGGGATGGTGGGGAATTTCCGGCAATGCCACGCAGCCGATCACGCCCGTTTGACAGGCGTTGGCCCATCGGATAGCCTCGGCGGACACCGCGAGGCGTCCCCGAACGGGCCAAACCCGCCGGTGACAGGCTGCGACCTCGCAGGCCAGACCAGTTTCAGGTTCGTTGGCGCGTGGCGAAC
>JANNDF010000882.1:0-2149 GCA_031387445.1 Planctomycetia bacterium | reverse complement strand
GTTCGCCACTCGCCCTGTTTAGACCGGCTCCGCGGGCGACTGTGACAGCGGGTTGCCGAAATGTGTCAATTCAGTCGGAGTGCCCCGCGCACCTGCTCGCTGTCGAGCATGCGGCGGAGCCACCCGACTTGGTCCGCTGTCTGAAGGAACGGGTGGTCGCGATAGACGGCCGCGTGTTGCGCTTCGACGGCGTCATCAATCTCGCGGACGACGGCGGGCGCGACCTCTCGCACCCGTCGAACGTGGAGTTGAACGAACTCCAGGCGATGGGGGTCCACCTGTCCTTGCTCGATGAACCCACGGGTCTTCTTGGCGCACCGGCACGGGTTGGCCGCGTTGACCAGTCCGCACTGATTGTTCATGAACTGGTGCAGGTCGCGGCGGGCGAGAGCGAGGCACTGGCGGAAGTTGCCGGCGGACATCTCCAGGACCTCACCGCCGACGCTGTCGCTGACGCCGAGAATCTCGCCGAGGGTGAAGATCAGCCGTTGACGGCGATCCAAGCAGAGGAGCATCCCAGTCGTGCAAGCGACCTTCGTCTCTTCGACGAGGAGCGGCACATCAACTGGCACCGTGTTCGGGTCGGGCAAGTCCAATTCGGGCGTGCCGTCGATGGCCGCCCCGAGTTGCGAAAAGGTGAGCGCCCGCGACTCCGCCGCCCGCTGCTTCATGTTCAGGACGTGGTTGGTGACGACCCGGTACAGCCAGGTGCGGAAGGCGCTCTCGCCCTTGAACGTGCCGAGTTTGGTGATGACCTTGACCAGCACTTCCTGCGTCACCTCCTCGGCGTCGTGGGTGTGGAACACCATGCGGACGGCAACGTTGTAGATCCAGGCTTGGTGCCGCAGAACGAGTGACTCGAGCGCGACACGGTCGCCGTTGGTGGCCCGCTCGACTAGCGCGGCGTCTTCGTCGCCGCCCACAGTTTCGGAAAAGGGGTTGTGCATCTTGGCCTCCGGGTTGGGACCGTCACAGTCCTTGGGGCTGTGGCCGGGCACCGAAATTTGAGACAGTCGTGAGAGGGGAGTGTGAAAGTATTCGGTCCGGGTTGCGGCGACGCCAGGGCTGAGGTAATGCCCCCCCGCCGTTCTTTCCCTGCCGACGATGTTGAGTCTTCCTTCCCGGCCGGTAGCCGGTCTTCGGCGGCTCGGCCCTGCGTTCGCGGGGCGGCTCGCCCTTCGCGGGGTTGGCGACGGTGTGATAGTGGTCGCCGCCATTGTTGGCCCACTTGCGTCGTGCCTCAATCGCCTCCTCCGGCTGGGTTCACCAGCACCCTGTGCGGCGCGGTGCGGAAGTGAAAGGGGGTGATCGCCCGCGGACGACCGCGACAGATATGAGAACGCTCCCCCGTGTTCGAAATTTCCGTTGTGCTCGGAGCCGGGGTTGAGCAAGATAATGCGTGTACGTTCCATCGTTCCGCCGCCCGCGGGCACGGGCGTATGGTGACTCCCCCACCGCCGTGCAGGACAGCGCGTGAAACCACTCCAAGCGCTGGCGCTTGTTCTCATTCCGTGCGTGTGCCTCCTTTACGGAGGCGAACCGCCGACGCCCACTCCCGGCCCGGCCAAAGGCGAGGAGGCCAAACCGGCCGCCTACCAGAAGGACATTCTCCCGTTCCTCAAAGCCCACTGCCTCGACTGCCACGGGGCGGGTAAGGGGAAGCCGAAGGCCAACCTGTCGTTCGCCAAGTACACGGACGACGCCTCACTGGTCGCCGACCGCAAGCTGTGGGACACCGTCCAGCAGATGCTGAAGTCCCGCGAGATGCCGCCGAAGGAAAAGGCTCAGCCGAAGGCGGAGGAGATCGAAGCGGTGTCGGCGGCGATCACAGGGGTGTTCGATCGGGCCGACGCGAACGCCAAGCCGAACGCCGGGCGGGTGACCATCCGGCGGCTGAACCGCACGGAGTACAACAACACGATCCGCGACCTCGTCGGCGTGACCTTCGAACCGGCCGACGACTTCCCGGCCGACGTCGTGGGGTACGGGTTCGACAACATCGGCGACGTGCTGTCGGTGTCGCCCTTGTTGCTGGAAAAGTACCTGTCGGCGGCGGAAACCGTCCTCGCCGAGGCGATCGTCATCGCCGACCCGCCGAAACTCGCCAAGCAGACCTTCGACACCATTCGCACCGGTTCGACCGCCGCCG
>JANNDF010000825.1:0-2197 GCA_031387445.1 Planctomycetia bacterium | reverse complement strand
AGAAGTCAGAGATCAGAGGACAATCGGTCTGATTTCAGCCCTCCGCGCCCTCGGCGGTGAAATGTCTTCAAATCGTGTCTTCTCGGCGTTGATCGTGCGGCACACACTCGGATTCAGCACCATGACCGTCCCGCAACCGCTCGCCGCCGAGCAGTGCCCGATCCTCAAGCACCCCCGGCACGCCGCCCACCTCGGGCCGGTGCTGGCGGTGTTCAACGCCGCCGCCACCGTGGCCAAGACGCTCGCCGACAAGTACCCGACCGCCCTGCAATCGCCGGAAGTCGCCGACGCCCTCACCCGGTTGCAAGCCGCCCGCGACACCCTCACCACCCCGCGGTTCAAGGTCGGCTTCCTCGGCCCGTTCCAGTGCGGCAAGTCCACCATCCTGAACAACCTGCTCGGCCAGGATATCTCGGCGGTGGGCGTCGGTCGCGCCTGCACAAGCGTCGTCACGCGGCTGATCGTGAAGCCCGGCCAGAAGCCGCCCACGCTCGCCCTCGAATACTTCAGCGTGGACGGGTACTACAAGCGGCGGAACACGCTCGCGGAGTGGGCACGCCTGAGCAACCCGGACGGGCAGAGCGAGACGCAACTGATCGAACGGCTGAAGGGGCACAACCCGGCGGCCGGCCGCACGTCGAGTCAGCGGCCGGTGCGGAAGAAGGACGTGCCGTACCTGCGGGCGTTCCTCCAGAGCTACGAGGACAGCAAGGCCAGGCACCTGATCCGCGAGGCGCCGCTCACCGAGACGGTGGCGTTCACCGACCGCGAGCGGCTGCTCAAGCACGACCCGACGGCCGACGAGGAGAGCGTGCGGGCGAGTCAGTACCTGCTGGTGAGCGAGTCCCGCGTCACCTTCGACACCGACCGCATTGATTCCGAACTGGAACTGGTGGACCTGCCTGGCCTCGGTTCCGGCCGTAGCGTGGACGACCTGCTGACGAAAGAGTTCGTCCACCAGCTCGACGGCGCGCTCGTCTTCCTGCGGGCCGACTCGATGGACAGCGCCGAGGTGAGCGAGATCTTCACCGAGCTGCAAACCCGCTTCCGCGACAACCTGAAGAGCCGCGTGTGGGTGGTGGTGAACAAGATGGACGCCCCGGAGCGGCACGCCAAGATCGCCGCACCGGGCAAGGACAACACGTTCAACGTCGTCATCGACCTGATGAAGAAGAGCAACATCCCGCTCTCGCAGGTGGTGTTCGGGTGCAACGGCGTCTACGAGAGCGCCCGCAGCAACGGCGGCACGGCGGATCGCGGCACGTCGTTGGCACTGCTGAAGCTGGCCCAGAAGGGCGACGACGAGTCGGTGCGGGGGCAGTTGGCCGACACGCCGGAACTGCTCGCCGCCTACGAGGAGTTGTTGAAGGACGGCAGCGTCGGGCTGCTGCAACGGCTCATCAAGGACCGCGTCGGGCCGAGCGTGGCCGGGCAGATTCTGAGTCAGGCGAAGCTGGACGCTGAGAGCGCCGCGTCGGACTTGCAGTTCGCCCTGGAACTGGCCGAGAAGCCGGCGAACGAGCAGGAGCAGACGGACGCCCGCCTGTGGGAGAACGCCCTGTACACCCTGCTGGCCGAACTGAGCGTGAGCCAGGTGGGCAGTCGCGGGCCGCTGTACGTGAAGATGGAGGAGTACGGGCGGGTGGCGCGGAAGGCGCTCGAAGGCGAGTTCAACAAGCTGGTGCAGGACGAAGCGCTGGCCGCCAAGACGACGCCCGAACTACTGCACCAGTTCGCCCTCGACGCCACCCTCATGCAGAAGAAGATCGACTCCGCCATGTCGCAGGTGGTGCAGCAGGTGTACACCGAGATCACCGAGCGGCTGGAGGCGAAGCAACTGCCCGGCGTGAACCTGCCCGGCGGGGGCGAACCGATGAGCGTGTGGCACCAGTTCCGGCAGAAGGACCGCGACGACACCGGCTGGCGGGACCGCTTCCGCCCGAAGCTGCACGACCCGGTGCTGGTGGAACGGCTCTCGGAGGAGGGGCTGGCGCACACGTTCGACGGCCCGCGGTACAAGAAGTTGTGGCTGGACAAACTGCGGACGGCGGCCCACCAGTTGGCGCTGGTGGTCCGCGGCCGCGTGCGGCACCGAATCGATGACCTGCGAAGACAGGTGACGCGGAAGCTGGGGCCGGTCCCGGCGGCGCGGTCGTGACGATGTGATGGTTAGCCGCGAGGCAACGCCGAGCGCGAG
>JANNDF010000734.1:0-2252 GCA_031387445.1 Planctomycetia bacterium | reverse complement strand
AACGGCGACTACTCCGGCTTCTACGGCGTGTCGCCCGAACTGGCGACGCTCGGGCTGGTGCCGGCGGCCTCGGCCCGCGTGGACAACGGGGCGATCAGTAAGACGACGAAGCTGCGGTTCGCCGACTTCACCGACGGCACGAGTAACACACTGCACCTGACCGAAAGCGCGGGTCGCCCGCACCTGTACCGCAACGGCAAGCTGGTGCGGCAGGCGAACGGCAACGACCGCGTCAACGGCGGCGGCTGGTGCCGGCCGGCGAGCGAACTGTTCATGCTGCGGGGGGCGAGCGCCGACGGCACCACCTTCCCCGGCCCGAACGCCATCAACGTGACGAACGGCGTCCTGCTGACCGGCTACCCCGACCCGTACTCCAACACCGACGGCACCGGGCAGATTTACGGCTTCCACACCGGCGGGGTGAACGCCCTGTACGGCGACGGCAGCGTGCGGTTCCTGAAGTCGTCTACGAGCATCGCGGTGCTGGCGGCGGCCATCACCCGCAACGGCGGCGAGGTCAACGTGAACCAGGACTAGAATGGCCGGTGGCTCCCTCGCCCTCTCACCAGAGCTGTCATGGCCACCCCCGCACCGCTGTCCCGCCGGCAGATCCTCCAGACCGCCACTGCCCTCGGGGTGGGTGGCGGCCTGTTCGCGTTCGGCGCGCCCGCTCGTGCCGCGGATGCCGGACCGTACCTGGACGGGTCGGGCCTCGTCACCGGCAAACCGAAGAAGCTGAAGTACGACGCCATCCCCGGCCTTCTGTCGAAAGAGCAGGTGGTCCCGCACTACACCGCCCACTACGGCGGGGCGCTCAAGCGGTTCGTGGCCATTGAGGAACAGATGGACAAGCTGTTCGCGGGCAAGGAGCCGGCGAGCGGGGACGCCCACGTGTTCGCCGCGCGCGACCGGGTGAGCAAGATGAACAGCGTGCTGCTGCACGAACTGTACTTCGACGGGCTGACGCCCAAGCCGACCGACCCGCCGAAGGAACTGGCAACGGCGCTGGCCAAGCGGTGGGGGTCGGTCGAGCGGTGGGCGGAGGACTTCCGCACGTGCGGGGTGGCGGCCGGCGGGTGGGCGATCCTGGCCCGCGACGCGATCAACGGTAAGCTGTACAACGTGGCGTCCGACCTACACGAGAACGGGGTCATCTGGCTCGGCCAGCCGCTCGTCGTGTGCGACGTGTACGAGCACGCCTTCTACGTCGATTACACCAACAAGAAGGCCGACTACGTGGCCGCCTTTCTCAAGTTCATCGACTGGTCCGAGGCGGACCGCCGCCTGACCGCCCTGAGCAAGGCGTAACCCCGGCCGAGGACCCTCCCATGCCCCGCGGCAAAGCGTATGACTCCGTCGTCGGCACCATCGGCGACACCCCGATGGTGCGGATCAACAAACTCATCCCGCCCGACCACGCCACCGTGTTCGCCAAGTGCGAGTTCTTTCAGCCGCTGAACAGCGTGAAGGACCGCATCGGGGCGGCCATGATTGCCGCCGGCGAGCGGGACGGGAAGGTGAACACGGACACGCACATCATCGAGCCGACGAGCGGGAACACCGGCATCGCGCTGGCGTTCGTGTGCGCGGCGAAGGGGTACAAGCTGACCCTGACGATGCCGGAGAGCATGTCGATCGAACGGCGGGCGCTGCTGCGGGCGATGGGCGCGAACCTGGTGCTGACGCCGGCGAGCGAGGGCATGCGGGGGGCGGTGGCGAAGGCGCAAGACATGGTGAACGAGGAGAAGAACGCGTGGATGCCGGGGCAGTTCGACAACCCGGCCAACCCGGCCGTGCATGAGGCGACCACCGGCCCGGAGATCTGGGAGGACAGCGGGCACGACATCGACGCCATCGTGGCGGGGGTGGGCACCGGCGGCACGATCACCGGCGTGACGCGGTTCATCCGCAAGCACAACCCGAACTTCAAGGCGTTCGCGGTCGAGCCGATCCACTCGCCGGTCATTGGTGGGGGCAAGCCGGGGCCGCACAAGATTCAGGGCATCGGGGCCGGGTTCATCCCGAAGAACCTGGACACCAGCCTGCTCACCGAAGTGCTGACGGTGAGCAACGACGAGGCGTTCGACTGGGCCAAACGCCTAGCCAAAGAAGAGGGGCTGATGGTCGGCATCAGCAGCGGGGCGAACGTGTGCGCCGCCGCGAAGCTGGCCGCCCGCCCGGAGATGAAGGGCAAGCGGATCGTCACCATCCTGTGCAGCCTGGGCGAGCGGTATTTGAGCACGCCGCTGTTC
>JANNDF010000724.1:0-2020 GCA_031387445.1 Planctomycetia bacterium | reverse complement strand
CCGAGTGCCTGTTGTTGAGGAAGAGCGCGCCGCGATTGACTGCGGCAGTGCCGCGATTCCAGGGGTTTTCACGCACTGCATCAGCCGCCTTGCAAAGTCTCGGGAACTGTGTATCCTGCTGAAATCCCAGGGAAACTGGTGCGTTTTGCGGGTGTAGAGTTCGCTTCTGAAAATCGCTAGGTCCCCGGTTCAACCCCGGGACTGCCCACTCGACGAAAACCCTTCTGCCGAAGCACTTTAGCTTACCCCCGGTCGTGCCGGGGAGCGGCGTCAAACTCCCGAGTTTCGCGGTAATTACCGCAGAACCGGAGGCCGCACATGCCCCGCCCCAGGAAATCGATCCCGTCCTACCGCCGGCACACGCCGAGCGGGAACGCCTATTCCGATTTCACCGACCCGCTCACCGGCCGCCGCCGGTCCGTCTGCCTCGGCCCGTGGGACAGCCCGGAATCGAGGGCCGAGCACGCCCGCCTGTGTGCCGAGGTGGCGGTCGGTCAGCCCGCCCCGGCCGGCGGGCTGAGTGTGGCCGAGTTGCTCCTCACCTTCCTCCGCCACGCGGAACGGCACTACCGCCGGGCCGACGGCACTGCCACGCATGAACTGGCCAACTTCAAGCAGGCACTACGGGTGGTGCGGGAGGCGTACGGGCACACCAAGGCCGCCGCGTTCGGCCCGCTCGCCCTGAAGGCCGTCCGCCAGCGGATGATCGACCGCGGGTGGAGTCGGAAGAACATCAACCTGCACGTCGGTCGCGTCCGCCGGGTGTTCAAGTACGGGGTGGAGAACGAGCTGGTGCCGGCGGACGTGCTGGCCGCCCTGCGGGCGGTCGGCGGGCTCCAGTCCGGGCGGTCGGCGGCGAAGGAGTCAACGCCCGTGCCGCCCGTGCCGGACGAGGTGGTGGAACGGACCCTCCCCCACCTGAACCGGCACGTGGCCGGACTGGTCCGCTTCCAGCGGCTGACCGGCTGCCGGCCGGGGGATGCCGTCCGCCTGCGGCGGTGTGACCTCGACACGTCGGGGCCGGTATGGGTGTACCGCCCGCCCCACCACAAGCTGGCGCACAAGGACCTGGACCGGGCCGTCTACATCGGCCCGCAGGCACGGGCGGTGCTCGCCGAGTTCCCCACCGCCACCCCGGCCGAGTCCGTGTTCAGCCCGCGGCGGGAGCGGGAGGAGCGGAACGCCAAGCGGGCGGCCGACCGGACGACCAAGTTCTACGCCAGCCGGCAGGGGTGGCAGCAGCGGAAGGAGCGGCCGAAGCGGGCGCCGGGGGACAAGTACACGGTGGCCAGCTACGGGTACGCCATCCGCCGCGCCTGCAAGCAGCGCGGGATCGAGTCGTGGGCTCCCAACCAACTGCGGCACCTGTTCGCCACGGTGGTACGCAAGGAACACGGGTTGGAGGCCGCCCAGGTCCTGCTCGGCCACGCCCGGGCGGACGTGACGCAGGTGTACGCCGAGCGGAACGAAGAGCTGGCCGCCCGCGTCGCCGAACAGGTGGGGTGAGCCGCTCCCTCGCGTCATCCCCATCGCCTCGTGTCAAGTTCAACTGCCGGCTGGTTTCCCCGTCACCCGCGGCCCCGTTCGCCACTCGTTGGCGGTGGGGCCGTGTGCGTTTCATGGGCCGAGGCCGGCGGACGTGCCGCCCCCGGCCCGATGTAAATCCGCCCTCATTCCGTGTCAAACTTCCTTGACGGCGGGCCTACCCGTCGCCGGCCGGTCACCTCGCGTCTCGTCCCCCACGATCACCCGCCCGACCTGTCCCACTCGCGGCACTCGCCGCGCCGGAGCCCGCCATGCCCGAACCGCCGTCCCCCGCCATCAGCCGTGATTTCCTGTCCGTCCTCCCCCGCGTGCTCGCCGTCGTCCGCTTCCACCTCCGCCAGGTCCGCTGCCCCCACCAGCGGGAGGAAGCCACGTGCGAGGCCGTCGCCCTGTGCTGGGTGTGGTTCGTCCGCCTCGCCCGCCGCGGCCGCCGCCCGCACACGTTCGCCACCCGCCTGGCCGGGTACGCCGCCCG
>JANNDF010000705.1:0-3040 GCA_031387445.1 Planctomycetia bacterium | reverse complement strand
GGTCTGAAAGTGCCGCCCGGCAGGCGGCACCTACCTCGACCGACACCGCTGGCCTGGTCGGGGGTTGCATTGGTAAGTGGGCAAGTGGTGAGGGTGAGAACCATTCGCCAAAATGGCAGTCGCCCGCCCGCCGACCGCTCTGTTTCCCGACAATAGACTCGCTCTCCCGCCCCGCCTCCCGCCTCTCCCCGGCTGAGGTGCGTCCGATGCTCGCCCTGCTGTTCCAGGTCGGCCCCGACCGCGTGGCCGTTGACGTCCGCCGCGTCCGCGAGGTGGTGCCGCGGGTGCGGCTGTCCGCCGCCGTGGGTGGTCCGGCGTGGGTGGCCGGGCGGTTCGTGTACCGCGGGCGGGTGGTGCCGGTGGTGGACCTGCACGCGCTGGTCGGCGCCGGGCCGTGCCCGCCGCACCTGAGCAGCCGCGTCATCCTGTTCCCGTGGCCGGCCGATTCCGACTCGCTCGTCGGACTGCTTGCCACCCAGGTCGCCGACATCCGGCGCATCGATGCCGTGCCCCCGCCCGAAGCCGACGCCGACCTGGGGCTCGGCCCGGTGGTGGCGGACGGCGCGGACCTGCTCCGCCTGCTCGACCCGGATCGCCTGCTCGCCGCCCTCGCCGCCCGCTCGGGCGGGTTGATCCCCTCTTCTGTAGCCGGGGTCTGTGACCCCGGACCGGCCTCACAGAGGCCGGCTACAACAGCGGCTGGGGGTGTGGCATGACCCCGACCGCACTGGAAACGGCCGTCCGCGAGCGGCTGGGCGTGGAACCGGAGTCGCTCGGCCCGACCGGGTTGGCCCGCGCGGTCGAGGCGCGGGTGCGGGCCACCCGCTCACCGTCGGTGGAAGCGTACCTACCACTCCTACTCGCCGCCACGGAAGCGAACGCCCTGGCCGGCGAGTTGGCCGTCCCCGAGACGTGGTTCTTCCGCGGCGGGCGGCGGCTGTTCGACGGGCTGACCGACTTCCTCCTCCGCCGATCCGCCCGCACACCGGGCAAGCCGCCCCGGGCCCTCAGCATCCCGTGCAGCACCGGGGAGGAACCGTACTCTCTGGCCATCGCCCTGCACGAGCGGCTCGCGCCGCCGCACGCGGTTCACATCGACGCGATCGACGTGTCGGCCCCCCACCTGGATCGAGGCACCGCCGGCCTGTACCCCGAAGCGTCCTTCCGCGAGTCCGGCTTTGATCCCCGCCCGACCCACTTCGCCCGCGCCGCCGACCGCTGGCAACTGCTCCCCCACCTGCGACAGATGGTTCACTTCCGACAGGCGAACGTGGCCGACCCGTCGTTCCTGCTGGGCGAGGCGGCGTACGACCTGATCATCTGCCGCAACTTGTTCATCTACCTGACGGCGGACGGGCGGAAGCGGGCGATGGTCCACCTGGACCGCCTGCTCGCCCCGGACGGCCGGCTGTGCCTGACCGCGGCCGAGGCCGACCGCCTGCCGGCGGGGAAGTTCGCGCCCGACGGCCCGAACGAGTTCTGTGTGTTCGTGCGTGCGTCGGCCGGCAACACGTCCGGCATCTTCCTGACGACGGCCACTCCCACCGCGTCACCGGTTGGTGGAAGCGGGGCGAAGAGCGGGGTGTTCAACCGCGTGACACTCCCGCCACCGCCCGCCGTGCCGCTGCCCGCCGTGCCGCTGCCGTTCGATGCCGCCCGCCGGTTGGCCGACGCTGGAAATCTGATCGAAGCGCGGATGGCGTGCGAGCAGGCGTGTTCGGACAACCCCGGGTCGGCCGACGGCTACGCGCTGCTCGGCGCCATCTTGATGGCGGAAGGGAACGCCGTGGCTGCCGGCAACGCCTTCCGCAAGTCGCTCTACCTGGCCCCCGACCACCCGGACGCGCTCTCGCATCTGGTGGTGTTGGCCGAACGCCGCGGGGATGCCGACCAGGCCGACGCCCTCCGCCGCCGGCTCGCCCGCCTGTCCAATCGCGGGGGGACCGCATGAGTGTGCCGCTGCCGGTCGTCGCCCCCACCGAACCGTGCTGGCACGCCATCGGCGTGTGGGGCGACCGCACCTGCCCGAAGCTGGACGAGGCCACGCACTGCCACAACTGCCCGGTGTTCGCCGCCGCCGGCCGGCGGTTCCTCGACGCCCCCTCGCCGCCGGACTACCTGGGGGAGTGGACATCCCGGCTGGCCGAGGCCGAACTGCGGACCACCGCCGACGAGTTGAGCGTTCTGGTGTTCCGCCTGGGGAGCGAGTGGCTGGCACTGCCGGTGGGCGTGCTGGTGGAGGTCACCCGCGAGCGGAGGCCCCACCGCATCCCGCACCGCGGCGGGCTGCTCGCCGGGCTGGTGAACATCCGCGGCGAACTGCACCTGTGCGCCCGCCTCGACCGCCTGCTCGGGGTGACGCCGACCGACACCCCGCCCGACCACCTGCGGATGGTGCTCATCCGCCGCGACGCCGAGGTGTGGGTGTTCGCCGCCGACGAGGTGGATCAGGTGTACCACATCCCGGCCGCGGCGCTCACGCCCGCCCCGCCGACGCTGTCGCGGGCCGCCGCGCGGGTGACCCGCGGGGTGTTCACGTCCGAGCGGCGTGCCGTCGGACTCCTCGACGACGCCCGCCTGTTTCAGGCCATCCGGGAGCAGGTGCGATGACCGTTCTCGACCCGTCCCTGTTCGAGCTGTTCCGCGAGGAGGTGCGGGCGCACGCCGCCACGCTCTCCGCCGGGCTACTCGAGTTGGAAGCCGCCCCGACCAACCCCACCCGCATCGAGCCGCTCATGCGGGCCGCCCACTCCATCAAGGGGGCGTGCCGCATCGCCAACCTGGAGGTCGGGGTGCGGCTGGCGCACGTGATGGAAGACGCCTTCGTGGCTGCCCAGGAGGGGAAGATTCGCCTGACCCCCGCGGACGTCGATCAGTTGCTGAACGGCACCGACCTGCTGGCGACACTGGCCGACCTCCGCCCCGACACCGCCGCCGACTGGGACACGTCGAACGCCGCCGTGGTGACGCAACTCGAACCCGTGTTCGCGGGCATGGCGAAGGGGGTGCCGGTTCCGAGTGGTGGACCGACGGCGGGTGC
>JANNDF010000703.1:0-1534 GCA_031387445.1 Planctomycetia bacterium | reverse complement strand
CACCCGGATTTCGTGCGGTGCCTGTTCGAGGAAGAGATTCCCGAGATCGCGGATCGCACGAAATCCGGGTGGGCACGCGACAGGACGATTTTCACCCGATTGCCGTTCTTCCGCACCTCGAACACCACCGCCTTGATGCGGTCGCCGACGCTGTGCGATTCGCCGGGGATTTGCTCTGAGCGCGGCAGCAGGGCTTCCGTCTTGCCCATCGACACGATGGCGGTGCCGGCGTCCACGCGGGTGGCGTTCCCCTGCACCAGGTCGCCCTTCTTCGCGCTGTACTCGCCGAACACCATGTCCGATTCGGCTTCGCGGAACTTCTGGATGATCACCTGCTTGGCCGATTGCGCCGCGATCCGCCCGAGTGTTTCCGTGTCCAGCTCTTTGTCCGCGTGCTTGGCCGTGATCTCCCCGGTGGCCCGGTCGATGATGACGTGGATGCCCTCTTCGACGCCGAAGTGCTTGAGCGCCGCCTGCGTGATGCCCTGTTCCAGGCCGGTGAGCAGCACCTCGCGGGAGATCCGTTTCTCCTCGGCGACGGAGTCGATGAGTTTCATCACCTCCTTGCCGATGGCGACGGGGTCCTTCTTCGGCGGGGGCGGCGGTTCGGCTTTCTTGCGGCGGACGGCCATGGTGCAACTCCAGCGTCGGCGTGGATTCGTGGCGAGCGGCCCGCGTGAGCGGGCTGGTGTTTTCGGTGTGCGGCCTGGAGGTCGGGTGACAGCCCGCTCACGCGGGTCGTTCCCCGAGATCCATGCGGTCGCCTGTGGTGCTGTCAAACCACACGCCGCGGTCCGGTAACACGGTCCAATCCGTGGGAGTGCCGACCGGGGGCGGCGAACCGGACCGCCACTGCACGCGGACCCGGGAGCGACCCCGAGCCACGGTGAGCAGCCATCCGCTGCCGTCCGGTTCGGCCGAGACTTGCGGCCACCCGGTGATCCCCCCTTCGGAGAAACCAGGTGACCGAGGCAAGACATCTTCGGGCCGAAAGCCAAACGTCAGGCGAGGCGTCGGTGTGGCGGCCACGGCCAGTTTCGCCCGCAGGCGAGGTGGCAGCGGCACGCGAACCGACCCGTCTTCGGCAAGGAAGACGGTGGGGTCGCCGTCACTCACGGTCCCGTCCAGCAGGCTGAACGAGCCGAGACAAAACGCGACGAATCGGTTGCCGGGGCGGGATCGCAACTCGTCGGCGGTGCCGATTTGTTGCACTTTCCCGTCCCCCAGCACCCCGATGCGGTGGCCGAGGGCCAGCGCGTCGATCGGGTCGTGGGTGACGAAGAGTATTGTGGGCGACGCTTTCGCGGCGAACAAGAGCAAATCGGCACGAAATTCCGCCCGGAACATCGGGTCGAGCGGCGCGAACGGTTCGTCGAGCAGCCACACCGGGCGGTCGGCCAGGAACAGTTTCGCCAAGCCCACCCGTTGGCGCTCGCCGCCGGACAACTCGCGCGGCCGCCGGGCGAGCAGGTGTTCGACTCCGGTTAGCCGCGAGCCAACGGCGAGCGCGTCCGACGCCGACACGCTCGCCGTT
>JANNDF010000671.1:0-11653 GCA_031387445.1 Planctomycetia bacterium | reverse complement strand
GCCTCCGGCTCGCGGCTACTCAAGTCAAGCGGCCGCACTCAACCGCAGCGGGATGACGTCCGGTTCCGCCGGGGCCGTGTCGAGCAGCGACGACAGCCGTTCGATCTCGGCCCGCAGGTGGTGCAGGTATTTCAGCGTGTCGGCGTCGTCCACGACGACGAGCGGCACGGACTGCATCTCGTCGGCCAGTCGGGTGCGGTCGGCGTTGGCCTGGGCGTTGGTGGCGGCGGCGTGGCGGGTGGTCGCCTCGATCACCGCCGCGTGCAGCTCCCGCACCCGCGCGTCGGCCCGCTCGCACTCGCCCTTGGCCACTTCCAGCCGCTTGCTCAGGTCTTGTTGGAACTGAGTGAACCGCGACTCCCACCGCTTCCGCAGCACCCGCACCCGCCGCGACTCCTTCCCCCGGCTCGTCTCCTCGGCCAGTTGGACGGCCGCCAGCTTCGCCGCTTCTTCGAGGTAGGCCAGCCGGACGCGGTCGGCCATCGCGCTCTCGTGGGCGAGCCGCTCGCGGTCGTCGGCCACCGCCTTCAGTTCCACCTCCAGCGCCGACCGCTCCTGATCCCGCATGGCGATCCACACCCCGCGAACCGCCTCCAGTGCCGCCGCCCGCCGTTCCAGTTCCGCCTGCCGGGTGGTCAGTTGGCCGTCCGCTCGGTCGCGGTCGGCCCCGGCCGCGGCCTCATACGCCGCCAGGGACGCCTGCCACCGTTCTAACTTCACCCGCAGGTCGGCCAGTTGATACTCCTGCTGCTGGCGCTGAGCGTCGGCCTCGGCCAGCCGCCCCTCGCGGTCGTCGGCGGCCAGTTCCCGTAGCCGCACCTGCCGGGTCAACTCTTCCATTTCGGTCAGGAGCTGGTGTTCGGTCGCCTGCCACTGCTGCCGGGCGACGGCGAGCGCCGCCACGTGTTCGGACAGGATCGTCCGCTGGTCGTGCAGGTTCACCGCCGTGCGGTCCAGGTGGTCCCGCTCGCCGGCCAGCTTCCCCCGTTCGCGGGCCACCGCCTGCGAGGTCTCGTGCAGGCCGGTGAGCAACTGGTCGGCGTCCGGGGCCAGCCCGAACTGCACGGCCGGCGGGTCGAGGTTCACCATGAGGTGGGCGTCGGTCGGCGGGGCTTCGCCCTTCACCCGCTGCTCTTCCAACCGTTTCACCACCGCCCGCAGGTTGGCCGCCCGCGATTCCAGCCCGGCGATCTCAGCCGCCGCCGCCGCCCGCCGCCCCTCCAGCCCGCTGATCGAGTCGTTCAGTCGCTGCTCCCGCTCCAGGCTCTCCCGCATCCGCCGGTCGGCCGTGGTCGTCTGCTGGGTGGTCCACGCCTCCGCCTGTTGGCGGTCGGTGAGAAGGCGCTTCTGGTTTTGGGCGAGCAGCTCCCACGCCTCGTGCAGCCGCCGCTTGTACTGGTGCAACTGCTCCGTCTGGCGGTCGCGGTCGTGCTGAAACTGGTCCCGCTGGCGGGCCACCTCCGCACGCTCGTGATCGACCGCGGCGCGGGCCGATGCCACCGCCATCCGCTCGGCCGACCACTTCGCCTTCATCCGCTTCAGGTAGCGGCGGTAGGTGGCCCGCATCTTGTCGCGGTCGGCCCGCACTTCGGCGCGGGTGGCCTTCAGCCGCTCGGTGCGGCGGTCCAGGTCGGCCCGCAGCTTGTCCAACTCGGCCCGCTCGCGGTCCCGCTCCTGGCGGAACGCCTCCCGCGCGGCGGTCAGTTGTTCGGCCAACGGCAGTTCTTCGGACATGACGGCCCCCACCGCGACAGACGATCTCCCCTGCCGGGTTATGCCGCAGTCGGCGGAAAATGGAAGGGGAAATGGAGGCGGCCCACCCAGTCCGGGTGGGCCGCGAGTCGCGTGGGCGTGACCGGCGTTAGCGGATGAAGTTGAAGCTCAGCCCGAACGACGGACGGCCGCCATACCCGCCGCCGAGTGAGTTGCCGTACCCGAACCCCGAGTTGTACCCGCCGTACACCGGGGTGGAGTACCCGAACCCGGAGTTGTAGGCCGGGAACGGGGAGGTGTACACCGGGCGGTAGACGGGTTGGTAGACGGGCTGGTAGACGGGCTGGTACACCGGCCGGTAGACCGGCTGCTGATACACCGGCTGATACCCGTGGTTGTGTCCGTAGGCCGGGCTGACGGTGTGGTAGTGGTTGCCGTGCTGCACCACCCGCTGGGCGCTCGCCGTGTTCGTCGAAAGGGCCATCGCCGCCATCGCCACCAGCCCGCCGAATGCCAGTTTGCCAGTCATGAGAGGTCTCCTCAAGTTGTCCGCCTTGCGGCGGAGGTGTCGTCACCACAGAATCGACGGGGGAAAGGCGTCTTGCGCCGGCAGTTCAATTTTTCCTCAACTCCGCAGTCCCCTCCGCCGACAATCGGTCGAACCATTTGTGCAAGTCTTCCCACTTTGCCCGATTTATCATTTCCGCCTCATCCGCACCGATCAATACGAACCGCACCGCCGCACCTGGCCGCAGTTGCCCGACACGGTCCAAATCCGCCCGCACCACATGGGCCACCTTCGGGTAACCCCCGATGGTCTGGCCGTCCACGCCGAGAATGATCGGCCGGCCGTCGTGCGTCACCTGCACCGCCCCCGCCGCCACCGGCTCCGACACCAACTCCCCGCCCCGCTTGGGGATCGGCTCGCCGATCAGCCGCACGCCCATGCGGTTGCTCGCCTCGCCCACGGTCCAGGTGCGGGTGAAGAAGGCGTCGTCGGGGAACCAGTCACGTTGCGGGCCGTGGAGGACGCGGAGTTCAACGGGTGAAGCGGGGGTGGGTTGAAGAATCGACCGCCCGCGGATGCGGCTCTCGGCGCACGCCAGCACGTCGCCGGCGGTCAACGGCGTGGGTACTGCGGGACGCGTGAACCCGCCCGGCACGCACAGGTACGCCCGGCACCCGCTGGGCGTGCCGCCGACCTTCAGCACCTCGCCCGCCCGCAGGGTGAACGTGTGATTGACCTCGACTGACTCGCCGTCGCGGGTGACCTCGAACGGCGCCCCGAACACCACGCAGCCGGTGTCGGCATCGGCTTGAAGTGTCGGTCCGAGGAGGGTGAGTTCGACCGCCGGCGTGAGCGGGGCGTTGCCGACGAGGGCGTTGCCGAGCATGAAGGCGGACACGTCGGCAGGGCCGCCGGGCGGGATGCCGAGCGCCCGCCGACCGGGGCGACCGACGCCCACCGGCAGCGAGAACAAACCGGACGACAGCACGCGAAGGGGCATGAGGGAAGGGTAGCGATCCGACGTCACTCCGGGGCGAACACGCTCCGCCCGCCGTCCACCGGCAGCACCGCCCCGGTGATGAAGTCGTTGTCCACCAGCGACAGCACGGCGGCGGCGATGTGCTCCGGACTGCCCTCCCGCTTCACCAGCGTGGCGTCGATGGCGTGTTGCTTCTCCGCTTCGGGCAAGTCGGGCGGCAGCATCACTGGGCCGGGCGAAATCTGGTTCACCCGCACCTTCGGGTTCCGCGTGCCCAACTCCACCGCCAGCGTCTTCGTGATGGCCGTCACCGCCCCCTTGCTCGGGAAGTACGCTGCGTAGTTCAAATATGGCCGCACTTCGGCCCAGTCGCCGATGTTCACGATCACCCCGCCGTCCGGCTGCGCCACCATCGCCAGCCCGACCTGTTGCCCCATCAAGAACGTGCCGAGGGCGTTGGTGTCGAAGTGGGCTTTCACGTCGTCGGCGGTCACATCTTCGAGCGGCTTGCTCTGCCAGATGGCGGCACAGTTCACCAGCACGTCGATCCGGCCGAACCGGGCGACCACCTCCGCCAACATCCGCCGCACGGCGATTTCATCCGACAGATCGGCCTGAAAGGTGGCCACCTCGACGCCGTGATTGCGAAGGCGTGCGGCGGTCTCTTCGGCTTCGGATTCGGAAGTGCGAAAGTGAACGGCGACGGCGTACCCGCGGCGGGCGAGGGCCTCCGCCACCGCCGACCCGACCCGCCGCTTGCCGCTGCCCGTGACGAGTGCGACCTTGTGGGTGGACATTGCAATGCCTCCGTGTGCGACGGAGTGATGGTAGGCGATGGGGGGCGGAAAGCGGATGTGTGTTTGGGATGCAGTCCCACCACCCCCTACTTCATCTTGTCTTTCTTCTCGCCCGGCACGGCCGCGTGCAGGTCGCCGGTCGGCTTGCCTTTGGCCTCCGCCTGCATCTTGCGATACCGCAGGTACTCGGCCACTTCCAGCAGGCCGTCGCCGTTCAAGTCCATCGCCTGGAAGTCGGCCGGCGGTCGTTTCGCCGCCACCCACTCGTACAGCCCCACCTGCAAGTCTTTGTCAGTGTCCAGTTCGCGGAACCAACTGGGCACCTCCTTGGGCAGATCCTTCAAGTCGCGGAGGACCACCGGCCGCGGCTCGTCCGTCTCGCCGGTCGGCGGCTTCGCCTTCGAGTCCTCCTTCGGACGGTCGCCCTTGCCCTTCTCCTCCGGCGGGGGCACGAACTGCACCTCGTGGCCCGCGCGGGCGGCCAGGTAGTCGCGGTACTCGGTTGCGCTGATCTTCCCGTCCTTGTCGGCGTCGGCGGTGTCGAACCGCTCGATCAGACCGGGCGAACACTCCTCCCGCGTTAGTCCGCCGTCGCGGTTGGCGTCCAGTTGCTTGAAAATGCCGCGGGCCTCGTCCCCCAAATCGACGATCCGCCACGGCGGGCTGTCCGAACCGAGGTAGCGGGCGGCGTAGGCGGCGAACGTGTCGCGGGCGATGGCGACATCCTTCTTGAACTCGAAGCGGTAGCACACCCGCTCGTGGAACTCGGCGAAGTACCTCGAGCCGTCGCGTGCCCACTCGCTCCGGCCGGCGGTCACCATGTCGAACCAGTCGGCCGGGTCGGGCGGCACCTTGCCGGTGAACACCTCGTCCAACCGCTTGAACCACCGCTCCCGCTCGGACTCGCCCGGCTTGGCGATCCGCTCGGCCGTCTTGCGACTCACCTCGTCTTCCTGTTTCACGGCGCGGGCGTACTTCTCCGCCGGGTCGGGGTCGGCGGCGAGCGAGGCGGACGCGATCAACAGCGAGAGCGCGAGCGAGCGATCCATCGGAGGTAGGTTGGTCGAGAGACGGGGAGCAGGGCTTCCCGGTGGGGCAGGCGTGAGGACGTGGTGAGTGTAACACCGGCGACGGCCGTGTGGGCCGAAAAAACACCGACCCCGCCGGAGTGCGGCGGGGTCGGTGTGCTGGGCGGTGTCCGAAGGCGGAATTACTTACCGCCGTCGGCGGGCAGTGGGGCGGGGACGACCGTCACCCCGCCATAGGGCGGGCCGACGGTCGGGTACTGCGGGCCGCTGTTGGTCGGCGGCAGTTGCATGTTGGCGGGGTCGTAAGTGCAATCGTGCTGGCCGGTGACGACGTTGCAGCCGACGCCGGCGGCCACGAACCCGAGCACGGCACAGAACAGAGCGGCGCGGCGCATAGCCAGGCTCCCATCCGTGGGTGGAACGAACAAGCCCGGCCGACCGTCGCCCGCACTGAGGGGGGACGCGGGCGGCGGTCGGACCGGGTGGGGGGTGTCGGCCGACGCATCCGTGCGTAAGTGGCGTCCGAGGTGGGTGGAGGGTGCCTCCCGCCCCGGTTGCGCCACTCGCGGTGGTTATCCCACCGCCGCTGCCGACGCCAACTGTATCGTCCCCGCCGGTTCGCCTGCTTCACAGGTTCCCGCAAATTGTGCCACGTCTCAACACCCCGTCAGTCGTCAACTGACACCTCGCGCCTACGTTTTCCGATTCAAGAGGTACACGACCTTCTCGGCCAACGTCATCAGTACGTGGGCCGGGGCGTAGGGTGATCCGGAGTCGGTACGCGGTCGGCCGGCGACCAATAAGTCGCGGAGGATGCCGGCGGTCAGCCCGAGATACCCGCCGACGAAGCCGAGGGACAGACCCCCGGCAATGGCGGGGAAGGCGATGGCCGCGATGCCCCCGGCCGCGATCCCCGGCCCCTTGACAGTCAACTTGCTCTCCGCTGCGCCCCGCTCGACCATGCTTGGGCCGAGGATCAGTAGCCCGGCCACCCCACCCAGGAGGAAGCCCGTGGGGAAGCCGGCGATGGCCAGTCGCCGACACAACATGAAGGCGAGCAGGTTCGAATCGCCCAGCCGGTTCGCCGCGGCGACCCACAGGCCGCCCAACACCATGCCGGCGCCCGCCGCGCCCGCCGTCGCCCACCAGACGACGACCGGCCCCCACACGCCGAGAGCCGCCGCGACGCCGGCGATGGCCGCCACCGCCAGACCGTTCGCCGCACCGAGGGCCAACACCCACAACACAGAGAACCCCGCCGTCCGCCCGCGGAACCCGAGCCACGAGAGGGCATACACCACGGCGAAGGTGCCCGCGAGACCGGCGACGAGTACGCCGACCCCTTGTCCGGTCGTCAGGTGGGCGTTGCACTCGATGACGACGGGCACCCAGACGGCGGCACTCAGCAGGGCGGCGGGGAGGGCGAGACAGAACGCCTTGTAACCGTTGCCCGGTTGCGTCTTCACGTCAACCCCTCCGCTGTTTGTGCCCCGCCCCACGGTGCCGCCCGGCAGGCGGCACCTACTTCATCAGTGCGGCCATTTTCGCCAGCAGCGTCGGCAGATCGACCGGCTTACTCTCGTACTCGTCGGCGCCGGCGGCCAGCGCCAGCGCGCGGTCTTCGGCCATCGCGTGAGCGGTGAGGGTGATGATCGGGATGTGCTTCGTCGCCGGGTTCGCCTTCAGCCGGCGGGTGGCCTCCAACCCGTCCACCTGCGGCATCTTGATGTCCATGAGCACCAGGTGCGGCTGGGCGGTCTCGGCGGTGGCGATGCCTTCCAGCGCGGACGTGGCCGACACCACCTCGAACCCGCGGCGGGTGAGCCGGCGGGCGAGCAGTTCGATGTTGTCCGGTTCGTCGTCCACGATGAGCAGCTTGGGCATAACCACCTCGGGGCATCAAGTCATCAGGTCATCAAGTCTTCAAGTCGCCGAGTCCACAACCCCCAGGCCATCACCGTCACCTCTTGCTGACCTGAAGACCTGACGACTTGAAGACCTGACGACTCGCTCGTCACTTCTTCTCCGTCAGCTTCTTGAACTCGCCGCACAGCACCGCGGCCACGTCCGGCCCGCAACTGTTGATCTCCCCGTACTGCGCCTTCGTCAGCCCGTAACAGAACGGCTTCTTCTCGTCCCACTGCCGCTTCGGGATGATGTACCCGATCTCGTCGTTCGCCAGCCCGACGATCATCTTGTACTTGCCGGTCAGGTGCGGGTACACGGCCGGCTCCTTCGGGGCGTCGGGGAAGTCGGCCCCCTTGTCGGCGGGGTCCTGAATCTTGTCGAGCACCAGTTCGGGGTAAATCTCGCCGGGGATGCACGCCACGTCGAGTTCGCCGAGCGTCAGGTAGCCGACCTCCGTCTTGATGCCGATGGTCTTGCCGGGATCTTTGGCGGGCACGAACTCCTTCGGCGTCGGGTTGCCGTCCCACACGTACATGGTGCGGTCGAGTACGCCCGCCCCCCACGCCAACTTGTACAGGTTGTTGTCCACCGGCACCAGCAGCGCCCGCGTGCGCAGGGTGAATGGCACCAGCGTGGCGGCCTTGCCCGCCGCCACCGCCTTCGCCGCCAACTTGCCCACCTCCACGCCGTACTTCTCCGTCTTCTCGAACGTGCCGTCCTTCAACTCGTTCCCCTTGTCGTCCTTCAGCGGCAGGCCGAGGTTGGTCATCAGCCCGCCGACGGTGCCGCTGAAGTACGCCACCGGGCACTTGTACTTGGTCTGCAAGTGCTTCACCGCGTACCCGACGTGGTCGGCACTCACCTCCGTGTTCTTGCTGTCGAGCAGCTCCGGGTGGCAGTTCCACTGCACCAGCAGGCCGAGCGGGGCGGCGTTCTCCTTGGCGTTCGCCGGCTCGAACAGGATCGTCACGATCTCGTCGTGCTTCACCTCCGGCAGCCGGCTGTCGCGGAGGACGTCCGGGCCGGCGGCGGTACCCACCTTCGCCGTCGCCGGGGTCAGCTTCTTGTCCGCCGCGGCGATGGCCTTCGCGCACCCGTCCACTACGGCGGTCATGTACTCGGGATCGACGCCACTGACGAAGTTCGACCTCCCCCACAACCCGAGCGTGTCCGGCCCCTCGTGGTTGTGCGTGCTCGACACCATCACCAAGTCGAACCCCTTCGCCTTCGCCCGCACCCGCTCGACGGTGGGGAGGAACAGCCCGACCACGTCCACACACACCCATGCGATTTTCTTCGTCCCGTCGGACAGCACCACCGCCCGCGCCATGATCGGGTCGTGAACCTTCGTCGCCACCCGGTTGGTGCCGAACCCGGCCATGTAGACCGGGTTCTTCCCTCCCACCTTCGGCGAAACGTCCTCGTCGGCGAACCCGACGCTGAGAGTGGGAGCAGCTGCGCAGGCCGCGGCGAACGCGCAGAGGGCGAAAAGTGAACGCATGGCACAATCCCGGAGAGTGGGGAGGGTAGTGTACCGCACCGGATCGCACCGCACCCGTGAACTTCAGCCGGCGGGTGGGTAGAATGGTCTTTCCACCCGACCCGCGGGAGAGGGCCGATGGCCAAACGCCCAAAACAACCTGCGAAGTCCGAGACGCCGTCGCTGTTCGACTACGACGCTGCCACGCCGCTGGAAGTGATCCCGCCGGACGACCAGCCGATTCCCAAGTTCGACATGGAGAAGGCGCTCATCCCGGCCGGCTTCCCGGCGTCGTGGGTGTCGGCCGTCGGCGAGGAGTTCGCCAAGCCGTACTTCACCGACCTGCGGAAGTTCGTGGCCGAGGAGCGGAAGCAGCACCAGATCCTGCCGGACGCGGCAGACGTGATGAACGCCTTCCGCTACACCCCTCTCGAACTGGTGCGGGTGGTGATCCTGGGGCAAGACCCGTACCCGACGCCGGGGCACGCGCACGGGCTGTGCTTCTCGGTGCGGCGGGGGGTGGCACTGCCGGCTTCGCTGCGGAACATCTACAGGGAGTTGCAGTCCGACCTGGGCATCCCGCCGGCCCGGCACGGTTACCTGGAGGCGTGGGCGCGGCAGGGGGTGTTCCTGCTGAACACCGTGCTGACCGTCCGGGCCGGCTCACCCAACTCGCACAAGGGGAAGGGGTGGGAGGAGTTCACCGACGCGGCTCTGTCGGCGGTGAACAAGCTCGACCGCAAGGTGGTGTTCCTGCTGTGGGGGGCGCACGCCAAGCAGAAGGTGAAGTTGATCGACCAGAAGAAGCACGCCGTCATCACCGGCGTCCACCCGTCGCCCATGTCGGCCGACAACGGGTTCTTCGGCAGCAAGCCGTTCAGCAAGGTGAACGAGGCGCTCGAGGACGCCGGCCTGCCGCCGATTGATTGGAAGTTGCCGGAGGTCTAACAACCCTCTCCCCTTGAGGGAGAGGGTGGACCGCCGAGTAGAGCGAGGCGGGCCGGGAGCGGGGTCGCTCTCTCCACCCCTCTCCCCGGTTCGTGCTTCGCACTCACCGACCCTCTCCCTCAAGGGGAGAGGGTGAGATCATGCCGCCTCGTTTCACCCTCACCGTTCCGGCCCCGGCCGAAGACATCGACCGCCACGGCCACCTGAACAACGTCGCCTACGTGCGGCTGGTGCAGGACGTGGCGTCCGCCCACTGGCACACCGTTTCGACGCCGGAACTGCGACGCGAGGTGAGTTGGTTCGTCCGCCGACACGAGATCGACTACCACAAGCCGATCCGCGAGGGCGACGTGCTCGAACTGATCACCTGGGTGGGCGAGCCGACCGCCGCGACGTGGGAGCGGTTCGTCGAAATCCGCACTACCACGGGGACGCTGATGGCCTCGGCCCGAACCGTGTGGGTGCTGGTGGACGCGACCACCGCCCGCCCGAAGCGGATTGATGCGCCGATGCGGGGGATGTTCGACACCTACTTCTTCAGCGGCTTGGCGGTCTTCGCCTTCACCGAGATGCTCATCCGCGTGCCGTCGCCGGTGTGGTGAAGCTCGATCACGTCGAACAGTTCCAGCACGCCGGCGAATTCGATCAGGTCGGATTTCGACTTGTCCGCCTTCTCGCCCCGCCACGCGGCCAGCACCTCGCCCAACTCGCTCCCGTGAGCGTTCAGGTACTTCGCCACCTGCACGGCGTTCAGCCGCACGAGCGGGACGTCCTTCATCACCGCGTCGGCCTTCGGCGGGGTGTACCGCTTCACCGCCTCGACGCTTGACCCCAACACGAAGTAGTCACCCTTCAGGGCGTATGACGGCCGCACGCCGGGCGGCAGCGCCTTGTCATTCGACAGCACCCGGATCGTCACCCCGTCGGCCTTTTCGGTGTCCAGTGTGTACTCGTCGTCGTGCGTGCGGTTGTACCCCATGCGGTAGGTGTGCATCAGCGCGTCCACCGCGCCGACGACCGCGTTGCCCACCTTGTCGTCGGTGCCGCCGGTCGGCCGTACGCGGAGTGCGAACGTGGCGGTCGGCAGCGGGCCGGTGTCGCCCTTGACCGGCGGGGTGAGCCAGAACGCCCAATCGGGGCCGAGGCCGGCGAGCACCTTCGGCAGAGCCGCCTTGCCCACCAGCGGGGCCAGCACGTCGTCGAAGATCTGCTTCACCCCCGCCTTGCCTTCATCACTCAGGAATGACTGAAACGCGGCGCGAAACGTGTCCCACTCGAACCGCCCGCCGACTGCCAGGAGTGCATCGGGCGGCACCGCGGCCCACGCCACCGACGGCTTGTCGCCCGGCTTGAACAGCGACCGCAGTTCCTCCGGCACCTTGTTCGGCGTGGCCACGGCCGACACCGACAGCGTCGCGCCGGTGTCGAGTGTCAGGCTGATGCCGACCGCTTCGGTCGCACTCCACAGGCGGGCGAACTGCTTCAGAAACGCCTTCTGGTTCGCGTCCTCGGTCGCTTTCGCCTGCGTGGTCAGGTCGACGGCGAACGCGGCCGGTTCGAACAACAGCACGGCGGTGGCGGAACCGATGCCGAGTTTGTCGATGGCCCCGGCCAGCGGACAGGGCGTCTTGTCGGTGCCGTCGAGTCGGTCGATGACCTGTTTCAACACCGCCTCTTGCACGGTGTACGCGAAGGTGCCGTCGTCGCGGAGCATGTAGTATTCCGTCCGCCCGTCCGCCTTCTGCCGCTCGACGTACCCGACACCGTTGTGCTTCTTGTCGGCGGTGCCCTTCAACTCCTTCGACTGAATCTGTGCGGCGTTCAGCTTGCCCACCACCTTCGCCAAGGCGTCGGGCTTGGCCGCCTTGCCGATCAGCACGCCGGAGTCCTGACCTTCCTTGCCGTCGGCCGGCGGCTGGTAGGCGAACGCCACGGCGTCGCCGAGGATGTCGTCCCGCAGGCCGGTGAACGTCAGGCCGAGGTTATCTTTCAGGACGGTTTGAATGGTGGCGAGTTGTTTCAACTCTTCAGACGCGAGCAGCGACTTGCCGAGTTTCGATTCCGCGAAGTGGGCGGCGAAGGGCGAGTCGCTCAGACGGGCGGCGGCCCCGCGGAGGTCTTGGACGACGAAGCAGACGGTCGTCTTCGGCGGCACCAACCGCATCACGTCGGCCGTCGGCCCCGCGAACAGTGGGGCGGCGGAGAGGGCGACGGCGAGGAGGGCGAAGACGCGGGGCATGGTAGTTCTCGGGTGTAGCCGCGAGCCGGAGGCGAGCGCGTCGAAGTCAAACG
>JANNDF010000660.1:0-11058 GCA_031387445.1 Planctomycetia bacterium | reverse complement strand
TGGGCGGCTTCAGACCGCCCACGCCGCACAGGTCACTTCTTCTCGGCCGTGGTCGTCGGGGTCATGAACTTCACCAGGTCGTCGCGCAGTTTCTTCCGCGACGGCTCGTGCGCGTACATCATGTGCCCGGCCTCGTAGTACGCCACCGTCATCTGGCTCACGAGCGACCGCGGCCCCATGTGGGCGAGGGTGTAGTCCGTCCCCGCGTACGGGGTGGCCAGGTCGGTGTACCCGCTCGCCACGAACACTTTCAACCCTTTGTCCTTCTCCATGGCTGCCCGCAACCGCGGGGCGACGTTGGCGTATCGGTTCGTCCCGGCTTGCCCGTAGTTCCACGGCTGCACCTGGGCGGTGAGCGTGTACCGCGCGTCGGTCTTGTACCCCAGGCCGTCGGTCAGGTACGCCTTCATCCCGTCCGTGAACAGCGCGGAGAGCATGTTCTGCGACGGGTCGCCACCGCCGCCCCCGCGGAACTGTCGATTCGGCGGGGTGGCGGGGGTGTCGGTCGTGCCCGGCTTGGTGGGGTCCGCCCCGCCGCCGGGGTTGGTGCCGGGCGGTGTCCCGCCGGGGGTCGTGGGGCCGGTGGTGCCACCGCCCCGCTTGGCCGACACCCGCGAGTCGAGTCGGCCGACGACGACCTGCTGGTCGCGGAGCAACTCACCCCGGAACCGGGTGGCCTCCACCCGCAGGTCGTTGGCCAGCACGAACTCTTCCGTCAAACCGGTGAGCGTGGCGATCTGTTTGGCGGCCGCCTGCCGCTCGTAGGCGGTCAACAGGTTGCCCTTGTGCAGCACTTCCACATACGGGCCGTCGGCGTACTTCTGGGCCTCCTTGAGAGCGGTGGGCAGGTCGGTCGCCCACTTCTTGTCGAGCTTGCCGTGGAAGTACGCGGTGGCCGTGTAGGTGGGCAGGAACAGAGAGTAGGGCAGGTCGTTTCCGGCCCCGAACAGGATGGTCTGGAAGTCCAGCACCGCGGAGATGAGCATGACCCCCGCCAGTTTCACCCCGCCCTTGTTCTGGAGGTAGGTGGACAACGAGGCCGCCCGCGTGGTGCCGTAGCTCTCGCCGGCGACGTACACCGGCGAGTCCTTCCGCTCGTTCTTGGCCACGAAGTCGCGGATGAAGTCGCCGACCGACGACGTGTCCTCTTCGAGGCCGTGGAACAGTTTGGCGTCGGCGTCGTTCTCGGCCCGGCTGAGGCCGGTGCTCACCGGGTCGATGAACACCAGATCGGTCACGTCCAGGATGGAGCTGTCGTTCTCCACCAACTGGGTCGGGCTGGGGGCGCTCAAGCCGTCGTTGTGAATGAGCACCCGCCGCGGGCCGAAGAAGCCGAGGTGGACGTAGGCCGACGCCGACCCGGGGCCGCCGTTGAAGCAGAAGGTGAGTGGGCGGGTGACCATGCTCTCGCCCGTCTTGCGGGTGTAGGCCACATAGAAGATGTTCGCCTTCGCCTTGCCCGTCTTGTCCGTCACCGGCAACACGCCCGTGGTCGCCTTGTACTCGACCTTCTGCTTGTCGATGATGACCGACCCGTCGGTGACGACCGTCGGCGGCACCTTCGTCGTCTTGTCTTCCTTGGTGGTGGCGGGTTTGGCATCCTTCGCCGGGGTCTTGTCGTCCTTGGCTGGTACTTTGTCGTCTTTCGGTTGCGGCTTCTCCTCATTCACGGGAGGGGGATCGCTCTTCGGCGGCTGCGCCGGCTGGGCGAAGGACGGTAACGCCCCCACCGCCGCTGCGAAGAAGGTTGCGAGGAGCGCGAGGCGGCGCACGGACATCTGAAGTACCCGTGAGATGAAGCTGGGGAGTGGAAGAGGACGGGGTATTCTCAAATGCCGTCCGGCGGCCGTCAAGCATTCGCAGTCAGAACGGCGGATCCGCCCGGGTGCCCGCCCACCCGCGGCGGGTATACTGACCAGGAAGGAGGTGCGACATGAATGAGGTCAACGAACTCCGCGTGGAGATCGATCCGCGGATCACCGAGGATGGCAAACTCGGACCGGCAGTGGAAGCAGCATCCGACTTTTTCCGCCAGGAGGTGAAGGCACGACCGGGAATTGTCCCCCCGAGCGGCCGACTGAGTTGGGGTGTGGCGGAATCCAAGTTGGGAGGTGGCGTCCGGATCATTCGTGCCTACTCGGAACCGAACGACGACGCGACCACGAAGCGCGTCACACGAACGGAATTCTTCCCAACGCAATTACTCGACCCAGTCGAGCGCGATGTCTCGATGCTCCAGTTGTTTCAAGACATCATTCGGTGGCGGCTTGAGACGGTGAACGAGCGGATCCTCAACCGCCTCAACCAACCGGAAGCGGAGGAACAGAATGGCCGCGCCCACGACCGCTGAACTCGCGCTGAGGACCGCACTGCTCGAGCAAGGGGTTGATGTCTTGCGTGAGCAGGTTGATCGGCTCGAGTTGGTGCACCTGCGAGAGCGGGTGAAAGTCCTTGAAGAACAGGTGGCACAACTCTCGAAGAAGGCCGACGACTTCGAACAATTGCGTCAGCCTGTTGCGGTGCTCGACGCACAGGTCGCGGAGTTGAAACGAGCGAAAGAGGAAGGCGACAAGCGGCAGTGGCAGTTCGTGTACATCTTCGCCGGGGCGATGGCGTCTCTGCTCGTGACCGTCGTCGTTCAACTCGTCCTCGGACTCGTCAAGAAGCCCTGATGCCTACCACCCTCCCCCCGTTCACGATCGTCGGCGCCGAGGCCGGGCACACCCTGGCGAAGGTGCTCCGCTCTCGCATGTTCGCATCCGAGCCGTCGTGGGCGGACGTGAAGAAGGTGATCGAAGGTCGCCGCGTGAAGGTCGGCGATTCGGTCTGCACCGACTCCGCCCGGCGGCTCGCCGAGGGCGAACTCGTCACGCTACTTGAGAACCCCGTACATCGGCCGAAGACCGCCACCCCCGATGGGCTGGTGATTCGCCACCTGGACGACCACGTCGTCGTCGTCGAGAAGCCGGCCGGCATGAACACCGTGCGACACCCGAGCGAATTGGAGTGGTCCGAGGAACGCCGGCAACTGGTGCCCACCCTGCAAGACGTGACCCAGTGGGCGATTGCCAAGAAGATGAACCGCCAGGCCCGCACCCTGCTCCCGCTGCGTATCGTGCATCGCCTCGACAAGGAAACGTCCGGCCTCATCAGCTTCGCCCGGTCGCCGCTGGCCGAACGAGAACTGGGCATGCAGTTCCGCAAGCACACGGTCGTCCGTCGTTACCTCGCCCTCGTTTCCGGCTACCTGCTGCCGCAGACGATCCGCTCGATGCTGGTCCGCGACCGCGGTGACGGTCGACGCGGGAGTACGAAGCTGGCGAACACCGGCAAAGAAGCGGTCACACACGTCGCCATCGAACAACGGCTGAATCGGTTCACGCTGCTCAGTTGCCGGCTCGAAACTGGTCGCACGCACCAGATCCGCATTCACCTGAGCGAGTCGGGGCACCCGGTGTGTGGCGACAAGGTGTACCATCGCAAGCCGAACGGCGAGGAGATGCCCGACCCGAGCGGCGCCTCGCGGTTGTGCCTGCACGCCACAGAGTTCGGGTTTGAACACCCGGCGAGCGGCGAACACCTGCACTGGGGAATGCCGATGCCTGCGGACATGGCCAAACTGGTGTCACTTCTGGGCGGCTGAGGTGTCCGACGGACGGGCGCAGTTCGCATACCCTCGTGTCTGCTCCCTTCTTCCCGTCGGGGTGTGCCCATGGCGATCACCTTCTGCTGCCTGAATCACCGTGGCATCAGCCACATCCGCGACGAGCTGCCGCGGGCGGACGTCCCTGTCGCGGCCACCATCTCGGCCGCCGTCGGGGTGGGCGGGGCGAACCGCAACGATGACGTACTCACCGTCCAGCAACTGCTCAACGCGGCCAACGCCCGAATCGGCTGTCCGGCCAAGCCGCTGGACGAGGACGGGTGGATCGGGCCGAAGACGGTCGCCGCGATCCGCGAGTTCCAGCAGAAGCAGTTGGGCTTCAACGACGGGCGGGTGGACCCGAACCAGAAGACCATCACCCGGCTGAACGAAATCCGAGCCACCGGCATGGGCGGGGCACCGCCGTCGCCGCCCACCCCCACGGTGCCGGTCGTCACCGCCCCGCCGCCGGCCACCCCAGCCACCCCGCTTCAGATGGCGACCGCCGCCGCCCCCACCGCCCGCTTGTGGGCGGTGCTGGCGAAGTCGCACATCGACGGGCTGCGGGCGGGGCTGACGGCGAGCGGCGGGCAGGTGCTGCTCCCGCTGCTGTTTGACGCGGTGAACACGCACTTCCACCTGGACCGCGACCCGACCCGGCTGACGATCAACCTGCAGACGCTGTCGTTCCGGTTCGGGCTGATCGTCCAGGTGTTGAGCGACCCGGCTAAGTTCTTCAAGCAGGGGCCGGCGGTGGCCGACTCGCCGTTCGCCGACGCACCGGTGGGCGGGTTCCAGTTCCCCGGCACCAAATTCCACTTCATCACCTTCCGCCCCGGGTTCGTCACGTGCGGGCCGAACACGCGGGCGGCCATGCTCGTCCACGAGGGCGCGCACTTCATCGGCGGGGTGAACGAGATCGGCCACTTCGCCATGGAGTTCCCGGCGCCGGACGGCCAGCCGCAGGGGACGGGGAACACCCGCAACTACAAGCAACTGCTGACCGACGAGGCGCTGAAGAACGCGAGCAGCTACGCCGCCTTCGCCATCCACGCGGCCACCGGTGTGGACAGCCGATTCGGCGGTGCCGACATCACCAAGTGACCGCTCACCCGGCGGCATCCAGCTTTCGGCCGACGAGCTGAATGAACACGTCTTCGAGCGTCGGCTCCACCTTGTTCAGCGTCAGGATTTTCGCCCCGCTCAGCACCACCGCCTGCACGACACCTCCGACCGCCGACTCGTCGTCGAGACTCACTCGCAGGTGGGCGGTGGTCGGCGTGTCGGTGCGGGTGGCCTGATGCACGCCCGGAATGCGGGCCAGGTCGGGAAGGGCGTTCGCCCCCGGCTCGACGGTGATCTCGAACAGCCGGTGTTTCTGCACCAACCGCTTCAGGTTGGCCGGGGTGTCGCACGCCATCACTTTGCCGCTGTCGATGATGGCCAGCCGGTCGCACAGTTCGTCGGCCTCGGCCATGTAGTGCGTGGTCAGCAGCAGGGTGCGCTCGGGCTTCTCGCCCATCCACTCGCGGAGGTACTTGCGGATGGCCCGAGCACTGGTCACGTCCAGGCCGAGCGTCGGCTCGTCGAGGAAGAGGATCTTGGGGTCGGTGATGAACCCGCGGCAGAAGTTCATCTTCTGCCGCTGGCCGGTGCTCAGGTGGCTGACGCGGCTGGTGGCCTTGTCGGCCAACTGCACCACGTCGAGCATCTTCTCGATCCGCTTGTTCACCTCGGCCGTCGGGATGCCGTAGATACGGGCGAACAGCCACAGGTTCTCTTTCACGTTCAGGATGCCGTACCCGCTCGTCTCCCCGCCGCTCACCATGTTGATCTTCGGCCGCACGCTGAACGGATCGACGGCCACGTCGTGCCCGTCCACCCAGGCCGTACCAGAAGTGGGGGCGAGCAGCGTCGTCAGGATTTTGATCAGGGTGGTTTTGCCCGCCCCGTTCGGCCCGAGCAGACCGAACAGCTCCCCCGGCTGCACTTCCAGGCTCACGCCGTCGAGGGCGACGAATTCGGTCGGGGCGTCCGGGTCGGTCTTCTTGCCCCACCGCTTGCGGGGCTTCTTGTAGGTGCGGCGGAGGTCTACGGTGCGGATCGCGGGGGTTGGCGTCATGGCGGAATTGTACGCACCTACACCAGCCAGCCGCCGGTGACGGGCAGCACCTGTCCGGTGATGTACCCGCTGTCCGCACTGGCGAGGAAGAGGACGGCGTTGGCGATGTCGGCGGTGGTGGCGAACCGCCCGAGGGGGATTTGCTTCACGTACTCGGCCCGCATCTCCGGGCGGATGTCAGCCATCATCGGCGTCTCCACCACGCCCGGCGCGACGGCGTTCACGGTGATGCCCCGCCGGGCCAGCTCCTTCGCCAGCACGCGGGTCATGCCGATGACGCCCGCCTTCGCCGCCGCGTAGTTCGCCTGACCGGGGAAGCCGACGATCCCGGCGACGCTGGCGATGTTCACGATCCGCCCGCCGTCGTTCAGCACGTCCGCGCCGTACTTGCACCCGTGGAACACGCCGGTCAGGTTCGTCTGGATGACCGCGTGCCACTCGTCCAGCGTCATCTTCTTGATGGTGCGGTCCTTCAGGATGCCGGCGTTGTTTACGAGCACGTCGATGCCGCCGAGCGCCACCTTCGCTTCGGTCATCAGCTTTTCCATCTGCCCGGCGTCTCGCACGTCGGCCGCGACGGTGAGCACCTTTTGCGCGCCAGTCAACTCCGCCGTGAGTGCCTCCGCGTCCTTCGCGTTCGCCCCGTCGGGGTCGGCGAAGTAGTGCACCACAACGTTCGCCCCGCACCGCCAGAAAGAGCGGACCAACTCCGCCCCAATGCCGCGGCTGCCGCCGGTGACGAGTGCCACTTTGCCGGTGAAGTCGAAGCGGGTCATGGCAGTGTGGAATGGAGTGTGCGGAATGCGGAGTGAGAGGGTCGCTCCGACGATAGGATTCTATTGTTCGGTATTCCACACTCCTCGTTCCGAACTCCGCATTCACGATGCTCCGCTTCCTGCACTACTCCGATGTCCACCTGACGGTGCCGAAGCTCGGCTGGCGTCCGCGGGACCTGCTCACCAAGAAGGTGATGGGGTGGGTGAACGTGAAGCTGCTCGGCCGGGGGAGGCGGTTCAAGCACGCGCCGACGGTGGCCGAGGCGATGATCGCGGCCGCTCGATCCCGCGGGCACGACGGAGTTCTGTTCTCGGGTGATGCCACCAAGCTGGCGTTCGAGCCGGAGTTCGCGTTCGCAGCTCAGACGCTCGGCGTGTCCGACACCACCCTGCCGCCCGCGGTCGCGGTGCCAGGCAACCACGACTACTACACCCGCCGCGACATCCGCATCGGCCACTTCGAGAAGCACTTCGGCCCGTGGCTGGAAGGCGAGCGGGTGGACGAACACCGCTACCCGTTCGCCCGGCGGTTCGGCCACCTGTGGGTGGTGTGCCTGAACAGCAGCCACCCGAGCCGGCTGAACACCACCGCCCGCGGCACCGCGGGGAAGGCCCAACTGGAACGGCTCGTCAAGCTGTGCCGCATCCTCGACGGGCCGAAAATCCTGGTGACGCACTACCCGCTCCGGGCGGCGAGCGGGAGGGTGGAGCGGCGGTCACACCGGCTGGTCGATCACGCGGTGGCGCTGGCGGCGGCGAAGGAGGCGGGCGTCGGGCTGTGGCTGCACGGGCACATCCACCAGCCGTTCGTGCTGCCGGTCAGTTCGGCCATCCCGTTCCCGGTGGTGTGTGCGGGCAGCGCCACTCAGACGCACAAGTGGGCACACAACGAGTACGTCATTGGCGGCCGCGACGTGACCATGACACGCCGCGTGTGGAACCCCGCGGACGGGACGTTCGACGAGGCGGCGCCCGTCAAGTTCGAGATCACCGGCGGGTGAGAAAACTGCTCCCGTCGGCTCGAATACTCCGCGTGGTGGGTGCGTCTAATTTCCCGCGGCCGTGTGGCGGCCGTGTCCACCCCTCTCCGTTCTGTGAGGACACCCGGATGATTCGCAAGCTGTTCGCCGTCGCCGTCGTCGCCGCCTTCGGCAGCATCGCTCTGGCCGCCGAGATCAAGTCCGGCCCGCAAGCCGGCGAGAAGGTGCCCGGCCCGTTCCACCCGCTGAACGTGAACGGCGAGAGCGCCGGCGAGAAAGCGTGCCTGTTCTGCAAGCACGGCGAAAGCCCGGTGGCGATGGTGTTCGCCCGCACACCGGAGTGCGAAGGCACCCAGAAGCTGATCAAGGCGCTGGAGAAGGCGACCGCCGCCAACAGCAAGGCCGAGATGGGCTCGTTCGTGGTGTTCCTGAGCGACAGCGACAAGACCGAGAAGGCGCTCAAGAAGTTCGCCGACGAGGCCAAGTTGAAGAACGTGGTGCTGGCGGTGGACAACCCGGCCGGCCCGGAGAAGTACAACGTGGCCAAGGACGCCGACCTGACCGTCGTGCTGTATACCGACCGCATGGTGAAGGTGAACGTGTCGTTTGAGAAGGGCAAGATCACCGACAAGGACATCGACGCCATCGTCAAGGACGTGGCCAAGATCCTCCCGGCGAAGAAGTAACCCCGACGCGGTGAGAACGAAAGAAGCCCACCCGTCGCGGGTGGGCGCTTCGGCTTTTGGTCGCAGCCATCATTTCGCCTGAGCCAGCCCGACGCAGTACGCAAGCAGCCCGCGGTGGAGCGAGAAGTACGCCGCCTCCTCGCCGCTCTTCGCCGGCCCGAACCGCAGCCCGTACTTGCTTTGGTGTTGCACCACTTCGGCCACCGTCGCACCCACCACCGACCACTCCTTCCCGGCCACGCCCGCCGCCTTGTCGTCCTTCAGGATCTTGGTGGCCGATTCCAGCGTGGTGTAGAACTCGCACACGTCGCACGCCTCCGTGAACGCCGCGTCCGCGACCGTCTGACGACTGGTGTCGCTCGCCTTCGTGATCGCTTTCAGCAGACGGTCCACGTCGGCCGGGTTCGTCTTCTTCCCCGCCTGAGCGTCCTTCGCCACCGGGCCGAACGCCTTGTCCAACTCCTTGCGGAGCGGCTCGAACGGCACCCCCTGGAGGGTGGCGGGGTATTTCAGTTCGGTGCCACGGTACAGGTTGGCGGCGTCGGCCGGCCCACCGGCGAACACGATCTTGGTGGTCAGTTCCGGGGCGAGCAGGCCGGGGGTGGCCTTCTTGCCGAGTTTTTCCAGCTCGCGGATGCGGACGGCCAACCGGTTCAACGCCTCGCCGCTCAGGACGGCTTCGTCCGGCGGGTTCACCAGGGCCGGGTCGATGGGGAGTTCCTTCGCCCCCTTCTCCGGGGTTGGCGCCTCGCGGCGGGTGGCGGCGTCCTTCAGCCAGCGGTCGAAGTCGGGGGCGTTCTCGGTCGCCCCTTTGTCCCACTTGGCATTCCGCTGGGCCTGGGCGAGGGCCGCCCGCTGCTGGGCCACCACCTTACTGTTGCTCCGGAATCCGGAACTGATCGGGGCGTACTCGTCCACCCCGTTGAAGCCGGGCAGGTAACCCGGTGCGGAGACTGCCGCGTTGCGATAGTAGCCGTAGGACACGGTCCCGCCTACCCCGCTCAGGGTGTAACCGTGGTAGCTGAACCGCCCGGGCACGGTGGGCAGGAATTGGGCGAACGGGTTGTACGAGACGTTTGGACTGATGCCGAATTGGTAGGTGAATCCGACTCGAGGGCCGAACTGGGCGGCGGCGAAGTCGGCCGTGCTGAGAACCGCTGTCGCGCTGAGAATCGCCGACAGGGTAAAGAGCCGGGGATGTGTGCTCACGGGACACCTGAGAGGGAGGTAAGGGAGCTTGCAAGTGATACAGGCGACCGGGGAAAGCCTTTCCTACCTACGCAGGGACGTTCGTGCCCGATCCGGGAAATCCGTCCGATTTGCCTTCATTATCCCGCTCGGCGGGCGAAGAAACAATGAGTGCCGGTTTGGAGTCCCTTTCCCCATTCACCCGAGCGGCTGAATGTGCTAAACTTTCCGACACCGTCGTCGGTTCGCGCCGAGGAGTCCCATGACCCGGATGAGTAAAGAGTTCTCGCTGGTGCTGCTCGGCTCGGGCATCCTCACGGCCGGCTATTTCACCATCCCGTCCGCCGAAGAGGCGATGGAAGAGAAGGCCGAGGAGCAGGCGGCCCACCGCACCGGGCACAGCAGCAGTTCGTACCACCGCTACCACACCGGCGGGCTGTTCCTGTGGGTCCACAGCTCCGGATACGCCGGACACGCCTCCGGCCGACCGGCGGCGTACTCTCCGACCACCCGGTCGGGCGGGTTCGGCAGCATCAGCCGCGGGTTCTCCGGCGGCGGGGCGTAACCCGCCGTGCACCGCTTGACCCTCCCCCCGCGGCCCGACTGGCAACGGCGGGTTGAACAACTCGGACTGCTCTTCCACACGGCCGATGGTCGCCCGTACTGGGACGAGTCGGCCTGTTACGTCTTCTCGCGGTTCGAAATTGACACCATCGAGCGGGCCACCTACGCCCTTTGGGACATGTGCCTGGAGTTGGTGCAGCACGTCATCGACCAGAAGCTGTTCCCGCTCTTCCTCATCCCGGAGGAGTACGAGGAACTGGTGGTCCGCAGTTGGGATGAGGACTGGCCGAGCGTGTACGGGCGGTTCGACCTGGCCTACGACGGGGTCGGCCCGCCGAAACTGCTGGAGTTCAACGCCGACACCCCAACGGCTCTTGTGGAGGCGTCCGTCGCTCAGTGGCACTGGCTGAAGGACACCGACGACCGCGGGGACCAGTTCAACAACATCCACGACCGTCTGGTGGAGGCGTGGGCGAAGGTGCGGGAGGGCGACGACCGGCCGATCCACTTCGCCGCCATCGAGAGCAACGTCGAGGACTACATCACCACCGAGTACCTCCGCGACACGGCCATCCAGGCGAACATCGAGACGTACTATGTGGACGTGGAGGCGATCGGGTTCGACGCGAAGGCCGGCGGGTTCGTCGCCCCCGGCAACATGCCCATCCGCCGCTGCTTCAAGTTGTACCCGTGGGAGTGGCTCAGCCGCGAGGACTTCGGCAAGCACATCCCGGCGTCGCGGACGCAGTGGATCGAACCGCCGTGGAAGATGATCTTGAGCTGCAAGGCGATCCTGCCACTGCTCTACCAGTTGTTCCCCGACTCGCCGTTTTTGTTGCCCGCCTGGTTCGACCGGCCGGAGTACGGCAGCTACGTCCGCAAGCCGATTCACGCCCGTGAGGGGGCGAACATCCAGGTGGTGCGGGACGGGCGGGTGGAACTGGAAACCGACGGCCAGTACGACACCGCAGCCAGCGTGTACCAGCAGCTCGCCCCGATCAAGCCGCACGACGGCAACTACCCGATCATCGGCAGTTGGGTGGTGAACGGGTGGGCGTGCGGCATCGGCATCCGCGAGGATGACCAACTGGTGACGCAG
>JANNDF010000644.1:0-1290 GCA_031387445.1 Planctomycetia bacterium | reverse complement strand
CGCGGTACTTGCGTTTCGTGAGTGAGTGCCCTTCCGGGTTGTTCGTGATCGCCTCCTTCACCGGGTCGAACTCGACGGTCGCCCGCAGGCGGGTGGCGATGTTCGCCAGGTGGCAGATGCCGGCCGAGATGTGCCCGACCTCCACCGGGGCGTTCGGCTTGTCGCCCTTCAGGATGGCGTCGAGGAAGTTGTCGTGGTGGGCCGGTAAGTTGATCCCGCCGGTCATCTCCTCCTTCAGCTTGTTCTTCTCGCCGTACAGCTTCCACCCGACCGTGTGGCCGATGATGAGCACCCCCTTTGTGCCGTAGAAGGCGTTGCCGTTCTCGTACCCCTCCTGCACGTACGGCGACCAGATGCGCTGCTCGAAGGTGAACTGCCGCGGCTTGCCGTCGAGCTTGTCGAACTCGCACACCACGTACTGCGTGTCGGGCCACTCCTGGTCGTCGTCGAAGAAGAACTTGCCCCCGAGCGCCGCCACGCGGTTCGGCAGGGTGGTCGCGTTCAGCCCCCACACGCCCACGTCGATGTTGTGGACGCCGTCGTTGCCGATGTCGCCGGCCCCGTAGTCGCGGAAGAACCGCCACATGCCGGGCACGCGGTTGGCGTAGAACGGGGCTTCGGGCACCGGCCCCTGCCACAGGTCGTAGTCGAGCGTGTCGGGCGGGTTGCTCGCCTTCACTTTGCCAAGGTTGCGGCGGAGCTGGCTGTTCCACGCCTTCGCCGCGAGGATGTCGCCGATGGCCCCGTCCTTCAGCCGGGCCATTGCTTCTTGCACCGTCTTGGTGCTGCGGGCCTGCGTGCCGACCTGCATGACGATCTTGTTGCGGGCGGCGGCCTCGATCATCAGCCGGCCTTCGCGGACGTTGTGCGAACAGGGCTTCTCGACGTAGACGTGCTTGCCGGCGTCGGCGGCGAGAATGGCGGCCGGGGCGTGCCAGTGGTCGGGCGTGGCGATCCAGACGGCTTTGATGTCCTTGTTGTCGAGCACTTCGCGGAGGTCTTTGGTCGCCTTCGGGGTGTGGCCGGCGTCGGTGGCGATCTTGGCAGCGGCCGCGAGGCGGGTGGCGTCCACCTCGCACACGGCGGCGAGCTTCACCCGCTTGTTCGCGGCGAGCAGTTTCAGGTGGTTCGTGCCCATGCCGCCACAGCCGATTAGGGCGATGGGCACGGCGACGGCGGCGTCGGCGGCCGAGACGGCGGACGATACCGCGACGGCGGCGGTGGACGCGAGGAACGTCCGGCGGGAGGGGGTCATGGGGAGGGGTCCAGAGTAGGTGCCGCCTGCCGGGC
>JANNDF010000622.1:0-8696 GCA_031387445.1 Planctomycetia bacterium | reverse complement strand
GAACGGCGTGCCGTTGTTCGTGATGCCGTTGGCGTGGTTGTACCGCCCCGTCAGGAATGCCGCCCGGCTCGGGGCGCACAGCGAAAGGGTGACGAAGGCGTTGCGGAACCGCACGCCCCCGGCCGCCAGTCGGTCCAGGTTGGGGGACTTGAACCACGGGAACCTGGCCCCCTTGACCTGTTCCTTCTGCACCACGCCCATCGCGTCCCAGCGGTGGTCGTCGGAGTACACGAACACGAAATTGGGCTTGCGGTCGGCCGCCAGCCCGCCGGTGGCGGCCGAGAGCAGTACGATGATCGCCGCGACCGAGTGGTGGAGGAGTCGGGTCCTGGGACGCATGATCGGATCCTGTGTGTCTTGGAAGTGGCGGTTCCCTGCAGGGGAATCGGAAACCGCCCGGGTCTCCAGGAATCGCGAGGGCACGCGCGCCCGACCGACCGACGGCCGCGCCAGCACGTCCCGGTGCTTCACGGGATCACGCGGGCCTGCGGGAACCCGGGCGAAACGGCGACCGCGGCACCCCGAACGTCCTCTCGCGCCCGGCGGACGCCCGTCAGCGGGTCAGGTCGGTCATCGCGCCGGTACTGTCGGCGAACTTCTCGGCGGGCACGTCCAGGGCGTTCAGCATGGTGACGAACAGGTTGGCCAGGGGCACCTTCTTCTTCCCTTCGAAGGCGTGCAGCCGGCCGTGTTTGAAGCCGAGCGCCCCGCCGCCGGCCAGTTGCAGCGGGTAGTTCTTCGCGCTGTGTGCGGCGTGCGGGTGGGCGGACCCCCACAGCACCAGGGTGCGATCGAGCATGGAGCCGTCGCCCTCGCGCGCGTCCCGCAGGCGCTTGAGGAAGTAGACGTGCTGCTCGGCCCGCCAGCGGTCCCAGTGGCCGGATTCGACCGGCCGCTTGTGGGAGAGGTCGTGCGTCGCCCCTTTGTAGCCCAGCGCGAGCGTGGCGTAATTCCACGTCGGGCTGTCTTGCGAGTATTCGCTCTCCAGCATGAGGGTGGCGAAGCGGGTGGAGTCGGTCTGGAAGGCGAGGAAGATCAGGTCGTAGAGGCAGCGGATGTACTCCTTCGGGTCGGTCTGCGGGGCGCCCAGGTTGACCGCCTTCGCATCCACCTTCGGCAGCGGCTGCTCGGTCCACTTGTTCGCCCGCTCCACCCGCTTCTCGATCGCCCGAACCGACTCCAGGTATTCGTCCACCGTGGCCTTGTCTTCGCGGCCGAGGCGGGCGTTCAGGTCGCGGGTGTTCTCGGCCAGCAGGTCGAGCACGCTCGCCTCCCGCTTCAGCCGCGCCCGCACTGCCTCCACCGATTCGCCCTCATAGGGGGTGAACAGGCGGGTGAAGATGTCCTTCGGCTTGTGCAGGGCGGGGATGGGGCGACCCGGCCCGCGGTGCGAGAGGGTCTTCGTCATGCCGTACGAGCCGGTGCCGCCCTCGGTGCCGAGCGTCAGCGAGGCGTAGCGCGTCAGGTGCCCGTGGTTGTTGGCCGCGACCTGATCGATGGAGATGTTGTTCTGCTTCTCCGTGTTGGTCATGTCGGCACCGGTCGCGAACACGTCGCCCGAACTGTGCCCGCCCATCGTCCAACCGCCGGCGTGGTCCAGGCCCCGCAGGTAGCTGACGTGCTCCTTCAGGTCTGCGAACGGCTCGGCCGACTTGTTGAACGTGAGCGGGCCGGGGTCTTTGCACGGCCACCAGTTCCACTCGTCGTGCGGCTTGTCGCTCGCGTCCGGCACGCCGTTCATGGCGTTCGGCATGTACGCCCCGTAGGCGAAGTAGCTGACCAGCAGCCGCTTCGGGCGGGCGGGCTGGTCCGAACCGGGTTTTTCCGCGCCCATCGCATGGAGGAGGGGCAGGGCCAGGGCGACGCCGCCCCCGCGGAGCAGTTCGCGGCGGTTCATGTGCCACGGTCGGGTGGTCATGGCTACTTCCTCCCTTCGGTCGGCAGACGGAACGACTCGTGCCGGCAGATGACCTCGATTATGTCCCTCATCCCGTACCCGCCCTTGCCGACGGCGGCGAGCATGTCCTCGACGGCGAAGCGGTCACGCCACGTCAGATCGCGGCCGAGGCCGTAGGCGTACAGCCGCCGCAGCACGTTGCGGGCGATGTCGCCTTTCCGCTCCTTCAGCAGGTACGCTTTCAGTTCATCCATCCCGTTGACGCTCGGCCCGCCAGGCACCTTCGCGTCCGCTTGCACGGGCACGGTGTTCAGGGTGGTCAGGTAGGCCGAGTACCCGTCCAGATCTTTGTGCGTGGCCGTCTTGAACGGGCTGACCCGCGTCCCCTCTTTGGGCACCTTGGGTTGGAACCTCCCGACCGCGTTGTACTGCTCGAACGGGATGCCCCACGGGTCGAGGCGGGCGTGGCAGGCGTTGCAACTGGGCTGCTTCCGGTGCTTCGCCAACAGGTCTTTGATGGTGGTCGCCTTCTCGGCGGACGCGCCGGCCGAGTCGGACAGGGCGGGCACGTCGGCGGGCGGGGGCGGCACCGCTTCGCCCAAGATCGCCTCGCGGAGCCACACCGCCCGGTAGATCGGGTGCGGGGCCGAGCCGGTGCCGTTGCCGATCAGTACCGACCCGTGAGTGAGCAGCCCGCCCAGGCGGTGTTCCGCCTTCACCGGCACCGGCCGGATCTCGTCGCCCTTCACCCCGGGCACCCCGTAGTGCGCGGCCAGCGGCTGGTTCAGGCAGGCGAAGTCCGAATCGACCACGTTGAAGACGCTCTTGTTCTCCCGGATCAGGTGCGCGACGAAGGCGTTCGTCTCGTCGATCATGTGGTCGCGGACAGTCGGGCGGTACGGCTCCTCGGTGCCGGCCCGTTCGCCGAGCGGCACGTAATACAGGAAGCGGGGGAACAGGTCGCGGTTGATCGGCACCGTCCGCGCCTTGTCCAGGCCCAGCCACTGACGGCTGAACTCGCGGACGAAGTCTTGCGAACGTGGGTCGGCCAGCATACGCAGAACCTGCTTCTCGATGACCGCGGGCTTGTCGAGGTCGCCCTTCGCGGCCAGCTCCAGCAGCTCGTCGTCGGGGGTGCTCGCCCAGAGGAAGTAAGACAACCGGCTGGCGAAGGCGTACCGCTTCTCCTCCGGGGTGGTGGGGGTGCCGTTGTGCATCAGGAACTGCGGCGACACGAGCACCAGCGCGAGCGTCTCCCGTAGCGTGGCCTCGACCGTCTTCAGTTCCGGCTTCAGTGTGGCGTAAATCTTGGCGAAGCGGGCCACCTCGTTGTCGGACGCCGGGCGGCGGAAGGCCCTGGACATGAACCGCCGCAGCACCTGGCGAACGTACTCGTCCGGGTCCGAGTCCCGGCGGGGCGAGTCGAACAGGATGCGCGCGTGGTGCTCGGGCGGCCACACGTCGGCGAGCGGTGCCTCGAACTCCATCCAATCGATGACCGCGATGGGGAACTCCCGCATCCGCGGCTTGCGGAACCCGTTCTCGTCGTTCAGGGTGCCGTCGTCGTACAGGTTCTGCGGCGTGATCGTCAGCGCGTCGGGGAGCGGTTTGCCCTTCTGGTTGCGGTTCGTCTCGTAGGGGAAATTCTCGAGCCGTCCGCGGAGTTCGTAGACTGCGGGCTTCGCGCCCGCCTTCAGCCGCACAGTCCCCACGGGTTCAATCCGGCGGGTGGAACTGTTGTGGTTGAGGTCCTCACCCATCACCAGCCGTAGCGGCATCTCTGTGACGCCCGGCGGGAAGATCGCCGACGCCTGGAAACGGATTCGGAACTCTCCCGTCTTGGGAAGGTCCGTGAGCGTCGTGCCGTGGGACACGCTGAGCCGCCCGGTCCCGCCCCACACGCCGAGTTGATTCGGTTCCAGTTGGTCGATGGGGAGCGGGGACGGGGACGGCTTCCACTCCTGGCGTTTCATAAACGGCTTAGGCTTCACCGGGTCCACGATGGCGCTGGCCATCGCCCGCCGGGCTGCCTCCCGGTAGGCGTCCAGTTGTTCCGGCCCGAGCCGCATGAACTCGGCCGTGTTCGTGAACGTGTACGGCTTGAACGGGTCCTTCGGCAGGTCGTCGGCCAGCTTCAGTTCGAAGCCGAGCAGGTCGCGCATCGTGTTCTGGTATTCGACGTTCGTCAGCCGACGCAGGTGGGAACGCGGCGCGTCTTCGGGCCCCCGCGGCTTCCGCGCCTCATCCCGGAGGGCCGCCCGGATCCACCCGGCCACCGCCTTGCGGTCGTCGGCCTTCGGCTGTTCTTCGGTCTCAGGCGGCATCACCCCGCGCTCGATCACGTCCAGCACCTTGTCCCACCGCTCGTGACCTCCCCCGGCCGTAAGGTCGCCCTGCAGGGTGTCGAGCGTCACGTCCCCCTTGGCCCGCTTCGGGCCGTGGCAGTCGATGCAGTGCCGCTCGAAGAACGGGGCGACGACCTGTCGGAACGACGCCTCGCGATCGTCGGCCGCACCGACGCCCGATAGGCAAGCCGCGGTCACCACGACCGACAGAAGCCAGTGGCACGCGCCGTTGGTCCGCAGACGAGCCGAGGGTCGCATTGCAAGTTCCCATGTCGGACGCACCGCTCGAGGGGCGCGGCGGGCACGACGACGAAGGGTCCGGGCCGGGCGAACACCGCCAACCGCGGCCGCTGAAGGTCAACCCAAGAACGCCTTGATGGCCCCGGTCTGGTCGATGCCGAACCGAGCCAGGCCGGGGTCGGGGTCGCCGAAGTGTTTGACCGGGTGGCCGTGGGCGTTCAGGATGGTGGTGTACCAGTTGCCGAGCGTCTTGTGCCCCGGCTCGCCGTAGTTCGGCAACCGGATGTACTTGCCACGGATGTCCAGTTTGGCGTTCTTGCCCGACAGTACCACGAACGGATACTCCGCGCCGACGGCGTGGTGCGTCTCCCCGCCGTCCGGGAAGTAGAAGATCATGGTGTTGTCGAACACCGTGCCGTCCCCTTCTTTCGCCGCCTTCAGGCGGGTGGCGATGGTGTCGATGAGGGTCATGTGCTGCCGCTGCGTGGCGAACCGGATCTCCTCGGCGGTGAGTTTGCCGAACCCCTTGCCGTGGCCCACGTCGTGCAGGTTCACCTTCTCGGTTTCGATACCGGGCAGGCCGGTGTAGTGGTGGCCGAGTTCGTCCACGGTGAACGCGACCACGTTCGTCAGGCCCGAGATGAGCGCGGCCAGCAGCACCTCGGTGTGCCCCCGCTGGCGGTCCACAGTGGTCATGTCGTCGGCCAGGTACTTGGCGTCCAGTTTGGGCACGTGCGGGCGGATGGCGTCGGCCATCGCGTCCACCTTGCGGTCCCGCTCGCGGACGGCATCCAGCGAACTGGCGTAGCTGGGCACTTTGTCGGCTTCGCGCTTGGCGGCGAACTCCAGCGCCGCCCGGCCGAGCTGCGATTGCGCCTGGACGCCCTTGTCGTTCGAGACGGACTTGAACAGCTCCTGCGCGGCCACCTTGGGCGAGCCGAAGGCGAAGTTCGGCTGCTGGGGGCCGCGGGCGGAGAAGCCGGTGGCGATCCCGTTCAGGCTGCCACGGGGGTTGCCCCCGTCGAGCGGGAAGCAGGCCAGTTCCACATGCTCCATCGGCGACGGGAACAGCTTGGCCAGCTCGAAATCGACCGTCGCCCACTTGATGGAGGTGAGCCGCTCGTTCGCCTTGAACACGCCGAGGGCGGAACACCAACTGTGGTGCCCGGTGGTACACATCTTGCCGGACAGCCCCTGGAGGATGGTCAGGTCTTTCTGGTGCGCGGCGAGCGGCTTCATCCAGTCGGGCAGTTCGTGCTTCATCAGGTCGAGGTTCAGCGCGGCCTTCTTCCCTTCGGTGGCCGCGTCCTCTTTGCTGAAGGACGGCAGGGCCATGTGGGACGGGATTTGCCCGTTCCCTTTGTGCAGGAAGACGAACCGCACCGGCGGCTTGGCGTCGGCCGGCTTCGCCCACGCCGCCCGCGGGGCGAGAGCGAGCGCGGTGGCACCGAGGGCGGCGGTCGCCATGAAATCGCGGCGGGTGGTCATGCTCAGTTCCCCGGTTGCCTGCGGTAGATGAACGAGTCGGACGTCAGCAGCGACACGACGACGGCCTTGAAGCTGCCGCCGCTCTTGAGGTAGGCGTTGTCGGCGTCGATCAGCGTTTGCGAGTCGGACGGCAGTTCGTTGCGGCCCATGAAGAAGCGGAAGGCGTGGCGGATGACCGACTGCCGCACGCGGTCCGACTTCGCCAGCCGGTCGATCAGCTCGAAAGAGTCCTTCACCGGGCCGTCGAGCTTGGCGTCACCCGTGCCGGATAGAACCCCCGTCGGGTCAATCGGTTTCGTCTTATACACGTCGAAGGTGGACTTGCCGTTGCCGGCCTTGATCAGGTTGTCCGGGTGTTCGAGCGGCTCGACCGTGCGGAAGCGGCCGAAGTCGTCGAACTGCTCGAGCGGGTAGCCGAGGGCGTTCATGCGGCTGTGGCACTTGACGCACGCGGCGGACTGTGTGACCGCGCTCACCCGCTCGCGTAGCGTCTTGTGCGGGTCGTCCGGCACCTTCGCGTCCACCGTGATGGGCACGTCAGGCACGACGCCAGCGAGCAGCTTCTCTCGGATCCACCGGCCGCGGCGGATGGGGTCCGAAGCGGTGTTGGCGGAGAACGCCACCAGCCACGCCGGGTGCGTCAGGATGCCCTTGCGGTCGGCGACTTTGAACGGCTGTTCGACAGGGTAGTCCCAGAACGCCGGGAACTCTTTGGGCTCCTTGTACCGCGGCGTCTCGACGCCCTCGTACCGCCCGCGGTGGGGGGTCGGCGGCAGGCTGTAACTGGGGGAGTGCTCGTAGTGGTAGCCGTGGGTGAACGGCCCGCGGGTGAACGGCGTGCGGCCCTGCCCGAACGTGTCCTGGAACCAGTACATGTAGAAGAGGAACGACCGCTTCTCCTTCCACAGTTCCTTCGTCCGCGGGTCGAGGATTTTCGCGGCCGTGAGCATCTTCTGGTGCTGCTCCATCACCTCTTCGGGCTTCGTCTTCCAGGCGGTCCCCTTGAGCGTGTCGTACACCTCTTTCCACTGGGCGATGAGCGCCTGTCCGGTCTTCGTGTCCATGTTGTGGTACACGAAGTAGTCGTCCGACGTGAGGAGCCGCTCGAACACGCGGGTGTCGAAACTCATCTGGTGAATCAGAAACTCGTCGGCCTCGTTCACCAGCCAGCCCGGCGACCCCAGGTGCCCGCGGTCCGGGTTCTGGTAGTACCCGCCGCTCCGCGGGATGTCCTTGAACACCTTGGTGGCACCGGGGTAGCCGAAGAACTCGCGGAAGAACCGCACCAGTTTCGGGTGGCTGGTGACGTGCGAGCTGATGTGCATGCCGTTCAGCGACTTGTCCACCTGCCCGCGGAGGTAGTTCTCGTCGGCGAGCAGGCGGCGGACCTCCCGCTCGTAGTCGGCCTTCGTGGTCAGTTTGCCGTCCTCGGCCGCCTTGAGCAGTTGCGCGTCGGGCCCGCGGTCGCCGAGGGCGTAGGCGATGGTAAATGCCGCCTCCCGCGGGGAGAGCGTCATCCGCCCGAACTCGTCAGACTTGCCCGCGCCGAACTCCAGCCGGTACACGAACTCGGACTCCAGCAGCACCGCCTTCAACATCTGCCGCAGGCCCTCGGCGTTCCCGGCCACCTTGATCGCGTCCCGCGTCAGGGTGAGGTACTGGCCGAGTTCGGCGTCGGTCGCCTTCCGCTGGAGGGCCAGCCCGAACTGCGTCTGCACGGCCGCCTTGATCTCGTCGTCCGTCGGCGTCGTCTTTTTCGTGACGACCGCCTCGAACGCGGCCGGGGTGGTCTTCGGTGCCCACTTGTCCTTCGGGTCGGCGGGCACCGCCTTCGCGTCTCCCGCCTTCACCCGCGCCGCCTGGAGTTGCTTGGACGCGATCCACTCGGCGTTCGTCAGCATCACCAGCAGGTGCCCGCCGTCGAGCTGGGTCAGGTCGTAGTACCGCACGCCGGCGTGGTCCGGCAGGACGAACGGGTTGGTCACCCCGTAGAAGCCCGACCGCCGCAAGTTGTCGCGGTCCTTCCCTTCGAGCCCGAACACGTCGAGCACCCGCTCGTCGAAGATCTGCGGGCTGACCAGCCAGCGGCGGGCGGGGGTGAACGGCTTCTCTTTGTTCGACCCGTCGAACAGGCGGGTGTGATCGACGTAGTTGCCGGCGTCCGGGTACGGCAGGCGGTCGTCCAGCTTGGACGCCTTGTGCGCCCGCAGCTCGGCCCGCACCCAGTCGGCGAGCGCCTTCGCCTCGGCCGTGGTCGGCTGGTCCTCCTTCGGCGGCGGCATCATGCCGAAGAACAGTTGGTCCTGCATGCGGTTGAGTATGTCCAACCGCTCGGCCGGCCTGAGGCTGACCAGGGGGTCCAACCGCACGCCACCACTTGCCTTCGCACCATGGCAGTCGGTGCAATACGTCGCCAGCAGGCCGGTCATGTCCTTCGGCACGGCGAAGGCCGGCTGTGCGTCGTCGGCATGGGCAGAACTGACTGCGGCGAGGGAGAGCAGTAAGAGTGCGATACCCTGCGAGGGGAATTGAGGTTGCGTCCGGCGATACCTGGTTCGCATGCAAGTCCTCCGCCGAACGAGGCCCTGATCGGGTGTGGGGTTGGCAATACAATTGTGCCGTGTGGGAATCACGCCCAACGGAAAAATGGTGACGAATTTCGGAAACGGCCACCCCCCCCCGCATTTGGGCTGACTGAGGCGTCTTTCTGGGGTCGGCTCGGCAAC
>JANNDF010000603.1:0-32713 GCA_031387445.1 Planctomycetia bacterium | reverse complement strand
CCTCAGTCTTGCGGTCGGCGCCCCACCCTGCCCCCCGCGCGGCCGCCCCCCCCCGGCCCACCCCCCCCCCCCCCCCCCCCCCCCCCGCCACTCACACGCGACCCGGAGAGTTGAACACATCCACTCGGTTCATTGTGGGTGTGAGGTCTCAGCGGCTTCCAGTCATTTACGACGATTCCCTCCCACCCGCCCGAGCACCGCCCCCATGCTCCGCCTCACCCTCGCCCTGCTGCTGGCCCTGCCGCTCGTCGCCCTCGCCCAGAAGCCGGGCAAGGACGCCGCCCGCACCGACGGCGAAGTGGGTGAGGCGGACGACGGCAAGCGGGTGTCGCTCGCCTTCGACCCCGGCTCGCACTCGCGGCCCATCTCGGCCGTCGGCTTCAGCAAGGACGGGCGGAAGCTGATCACCGTCGGGTGGGACTACTCCGTCCGCGTGTGGAGCACGACGACGGGTGAACAGCTCGACATCCTGCGACTGCCCCCTTACGGCCGCGACAACGGGGCGGACGCCACCCGCTGGCCGATCGCCGCCGTGTCCGCCGACGGGCGGTATGTGGCCGTCGGCGGGGACGCCAAGCTGGTGTGGGAGGCGGGCAAGCCAGCGCGGTGCCAACTGGTGATCGTGGACGTGGAGACGAAGAAGTGCCGGCGGGCGGTGAGCGAGCTGGACGCGGACCACACCACCACCATCAAGAGCCTGGCCTTTTCGGCCGACGGCAAAAGGCTGCTGTTCGCCACCGGCGGGAAGGAGGTGACGGCGAAGGTGATCGACGACGTGCCCGGGTTCATGGCGGGCGACGCCCCGGCCAAACCGAGCACGGTGGTGACGGGTCTGAAGCGGGACCTGCTCGACGTCGGCCTGTCGCCGTCCGGGAATAAGGTGGTGCTGGGCGAACTCGGCGGGCTGCTGCACAGTTGGGACATCAGCGGCACCGACCCGAAGAAGTGGAAGAAAGTGGCCAGCTTGGACCGGAACGGCCGCACGCAGGGGTTCGCCTGGACAGCCGACGAAGGGCGGGTGGTCCGCGGGTGGCAGGGCGGAGCCGGGACGGCCAACCGCGGGTTCGAATTCCTCACCCCGGACCTGAAGGTGGAAAAGACGCTCACCCAGGGCGAACTCAGCCCGGGGTTCGTCGGTACGGCGGTCGTGTGCTCGATGAAGTTCCTGGACGCCGACCGGCTGTTCGTGAGCGCACACGGCGTGTTGACGAAAGGGGATGGGGGCGAGCACGGGGCCTTCGGGCTGGTGGTGAATGTGAAAGACCGCACGGCGAAGCGGCTGTTCGTCGCCTCCGAGCGCGGCATGTTCACCCCGTTCGGCGCGGCGTCCGGCGATCTGGCCGCCACCACCACCAACAAGGGGCTGGCGGCGACCGTGTACCGCATCAGCGACGGGAAGGTGGTGGCCACCTGCGGGAACCAGGATCCCCTCACGCGGGTGGTCGGCTGGGCGGACGACGCGAAAGCCCCCGCCATCGCGTGGGCGAACAAAGAGTCGCTCGACCCGTTCGACTCCAAGCCGTCCGACCTGACCGACGCGTTCGACCTGACCGCCCTCACACCCCTGGCGACGGTCAAGCCGGAACAGTTTCACATGCGGGTGCTCTCCGCCGACCCGTGGCGGATCGAGCACAAGAAGGACGAGAAGGCGTTCGTGAAGCCGACGGTGAAGAACACCGCCACCAAGACGGAGGGGGTCATCGAGGGCTACTACCGCTCCGTCACCCTCGTCCCTCGCGGGAATGACCCGCCGCTGGTGGCCACCGCCCGGCACGACGTGCAACTCCAGATGGGCACCCGTGCCGCCCTCTGGTCGGCCGACGGGAAGAAGGTGACCGACTGGTTCCCGTACTTCAGCGAGACGCGAGACATGGCCCCGTCGCCGGACGGCCGGTACGTGGTCATGTCCACCGGCACGCACCGCGTGAGCATCTACCGCACCGACGGGTCGAAGTTCCCGTTCCTGAATCTGGCGGTGGTGAACCGCGAGTGGGTGCTGTGGACGCCGGAGGGGTACTACGCGGCCAGCCCCGGCGGGGAGAAGCTGATCGGCTGGTCGGTCAGCCGCGGGCCGAACGCCCTGGCCGAGTTCCTGCAGGCCGACCGCTACGCCAAGCACTTCCGCCGCCCCGACCTGATCAAATTGGCCCTCGAAAAGGGGTCGATGAAGGAGGCGCTGGCCGCCCTCAAGACCGCCCCGCCGGACGTGGAGTCGATCCTGCCGCCGGTGGCGACGCTGACGCGGGTGAAGCAGGACGGTGCCACGGTGACCGTGAAGGCCGAGGCGCGGGCGGCGACGAAGGACAAGCCGCTGATCGCCATGCGGGTGATGCTGGACGGCAAGCCGCTGGCCGACGGGAAGGGGGTGTGGGACCCGGCCGGCCCGCAGCCGGCGAGTGGTGAGTTCACGTTCGACATCCCGGCCGGGCTGCACGAGTTGACGGTGATGGCCCGCACGGAGGACGGGCCGGGCGTGTCGCCGGGCGTGTTCGTCCGCGGGCCGAAGGGGGATAGCCCGCAGCCGACGCTGCACCGCCTGTGCATCGGCATCGACGAGTACGACGACCCCGGCCTGAAGCTGGGTTCGGCGGTGAAGGACGCCGAGGGCCTGTTCGCCGCCCTGGAGAAGCACTGCGTCGGCCCGGACAACCGCTTCGGGGCCGCCACCGGCGAACTGCTGGTGAACAAGAACGCCACCCGCGAGAAGGCCCTTCAGGCGCTCGCGGCCATCCGCAAGAAGGCCAAGCCGGGCGACCTGGTGGTGGTGTTCTTCGCCGGTCACGGCAAAAAGCAGAAGGACGAGTTCTACCTGGTCACCCGCGAGGGCGACACGGCCAAGTCGCTGTCCGGGGCGTCGCTGTCCGGGGCGGACTTGAGGAAGGAACTGGCGCAGATGGAGGGACGGGTGCTGCTCATCCTGGACGCCTGCCACTCGGCGGAGGCGGTCAAGTCGTTCCGCCCGGCGACCGACGACCTGACCCGCACCATGATTGACGAGACCGTGGGGGTGACGGTGATGGCGGCCGCCAAGAGCGACGAGGAGGCCAGGGCGACGAAGGAGACCGGGGGGTACTTCACCGCGGGGCTGTTGAAGGGGCTGGCGGCCGGTCCCGGCGTGCCGTTCGACGATTATGAGTACCAGTTGTATGTCCACCACCTGCACGACGTGGCGGGCCGCGAGGTGCGGCGGGCGACCGGCGGCAAGCAGAACCCGATCCTGATCGAACCGTGGACCATGCCCTCGCTCGTCCTCCGCGAGGTGCCGGTGCGGTGAAGTCGCCATGAAAAAGAGGGAGCCGATGGCTTTTGCCATCGGCTCACGGGGGAGAAGCAGGGGGAATGGCTGGGGTGTGTGGCGGGTGGCCCCAAGTGCCTCGGGACCAACGTGGTGTCTCACTCGAAGGGGTAATGCGAGGGGAACACTCACCGCGGACACAAATCGCGGAAACTCGCAAGCGGAGGCTTTTCACTCGGCGCCACTCACGACAACACGTCCTTCACCACCTCGCCGCTCACGTCGGTCAGGCGGTAGTCGCGGCCGGCGTGGCGGTACGTCAGCTTCTCGTGGTTGAGGCCCATCAGGTGCAGGACGGTGGCGTGGAAGTCGTGGACGTGAACCGGCTTCTCGACCGCCTTCATGCCGTGCTCGTCGGTCGCCCCGTGGACGACGCCCCGCTTCACCCCCGCCCCGGCCAGCCAACTGCTGAACGCCCAGTTGTGGTGTTCGCGGCCGGGGTTGGTGGCGGTGTTGTTGAACGGCGTGCGGCCGAACTCGGTCGTCCAGACCACCAGCACGTCGTCGAACAGCCCCACCCGCTTCAGGTCTTGAATCAGCCCGGCCATCGGCGTGTCCACCTGCTTGGCCAGGTTGCCGTGGTCGGCCATGTTGCCGTGCGAGTCCCAGTTGCCTGACGAGCCGGTGTGAATGAGTTCGACGAACCGCACGCCCCGCTGCACCAACCGGCGGGCGACGAGGCACTGCCAGCCGAACCCGTCGGTCTGCCCGCGCTTCAGGCCGTAGAGGGCGAGCGTCTTGTCGTCCTCTTTGCTCAGGTCGAGGGCCTCAGGCATCTCGGTCTGCATGCCGAAGGCGGTCTCGAACGACTTGATGCGGGCGGCGAGCGCGGGGTCGTCGGAACGGGACGACTGGTGCGACTCGTTGAACGCCTTGAGCGCGTCGAGTTCGAGCTGCTGGCGCGAAGTATCGGCCACCCGCGGGCGGAGGTTGGCCACCGGCTCGGTGCCGGGCACCACCCGCGTGCCCTGGTGGGCCCCCGGCAGGAAGTCGGCCGCCCACACCTGGGTGCCGGCGTAGGGCATCTGCGGGGCGAGGACCAGGAAGCTGGGCAGATTCTTGTTCACCGTGCCGAGGCCGTAGCTGGCCCACGCCCCGAGGCTCGGCCGGGCGAACGCGAACGACCCGGTGTGCATACCGAGCGTGGCGTTGTAGTGGTTCGAGTGGCTGGTGTGCATCGACCGGATGATTGCGAGGTCGTCGGCCTGCTTGCCGAGTTCCGGGAACAGGTCGCTCACCTCGATCCCGCTCTTGCCGCGTGGGGCGAACTTCCAGTCGGGCTTCTTCAAGAACAACTTCTCGTAGCCGGCGCGACCTTTCGTTTCCGGGTGGTCGAACGTCACCTGCTTGCCGTGGTCGGCGGCCAACTTCGGCTTCGGGTCGAACGAATCGACGTGGCTCACCCCACCGCTCATGAACAGGAAGATGACGCTCTTCGCCTTGCCGGGGAAGTGCGGCTTCTTCGGGGCGAGAGAGTCGGACGTGTCGGCGGCGAGCAACTCGGAGAGCATGCCGCCGGCCAGCAGCGAGCCGGCGAGTGAGGAACCGAACGCACGGCGGGTGAACATCATGCTCTCGCGGTTAGAGGCCAACGGCGGTGCGGAAGGCGTCAAGGTCGATGGCGGTGGCGGCCGTGCGGAGCCACAAGCGGAGGGTGTCGGGGTCGGTCGTCGCGTTCACTCGTGCCAGCAGTTCCGGAGGTGCTATACCGAATCTCGCCTCCAATAACTCGCCGACGGCAGCCCGCAGGCCGCGGAGGAGCCCTTCTTCCATACCGATCTCCTTGCCGATCTCCTTGCCGATCGCCTCTCCCTGCGCCATCCCCCTCTTCATTCCCTCTTCCATCGCCTTCTCTTCGGCGAGTTGCACGCGAGTCTTGTTCACGGCTGGCACCCTCCCGGTGGCATTCGCGTCGATTATACCATGGAACCGCTCCAACTCCACCGCGGGCAATTCGATGTACGTCTCCACGCAGTCGCCGAGCAGCGCCTTCTGGTGGTCCGGCAGCGGGGCGTCTCCCAACCGCCGCATCGCCTCAATGCCGATGGTCAGGCGGCTCTCCTTCGGCGTCCGCATGAGTGCCGAAAGCGCCACGCCGAGCCAACTGTCACCAGCGAGGTAGTCGGCGGCCGGCAATCCCGGCAGTCCGATGTAACGATACCGCAGCGTCAGCACCGGCTCACCGTCCGGCGGGTCGTCGATCACCCGCACGCCCACCCCGCCCAGACCCACCTTCAGGTACAGCACCAGTGGCAGGACCGGCTTGCCGTGCGTGCGGCGGAGGTGGAAGTAGTACGCCGGCAGACGGCGTTCCAGGTCCGTTACGGACTCCGCCGACTCGACTTCAAGGTGGATCAGGGCCAGGGCGGTGACGCCCGCCGCGGCGAGTGCGTGCAGTTCGGCCACCATGTCCAAAACGTGCCGCGGGCCGTCCGGCGGGTCGGCGAACACCTCCTTGTCGAGCCACGTCACGGCGGACAGATCGAACCGCGCCGCCTGATCGGGGAAGAACAGCGTCAGGAACTCCGGGAAGAACTCCCGGATCACCGCCTTGAACAACTGGTCGTGGTCGGTGGGGTCGGCCATCGCGTTATTCCACGAAGAGGAACTCGTTGCTGGCCAGCAGCACGCGGGCTAGCGCACTCCACGCCGTCGCGTCGGCGTCGGGTTTGCCATCCAGTGCCTTGCGGTAGCGGATGAGGAAGGCGTCGGCGAACTCGCGGTCCTTGTCCGTCGGCGGGCGTTGCAGCACTCGGCCGAACAGCTCGTTCACCCGCTCGGCGTCCGGCTTCGCCCGCACGCCCTCGGCCACCTTCGCCGCCTGGGAGTGGAAGAACGGGTCGTTCAAGAAGTAGAGCGCCTGCGTCGGCACGGTGGTGGTCTGCCGCTGCGGGGTGGTGGCGTTCGGGTCGGCCCCGTCGAACAACCCCAGGAACGGGTGCCGGCGGTTGCGGACTTGAATCAGGTACACGCTCCGCTTGTCGGTGTCGTAGAAGGTGCCGAACGGCACGTGCTGGGTGAAACTCCACGCCGATTCCGGCGGGATGGGGTGGGCCTCGCCCGGCTTGCGGTCGAGTTGCCCGCTGACGGCGAGCAGGGCGTCGCGGAGTTCTTCGGCACTCAGCCGGCGGCGGTCGAACCGCCAGTAGAGGTCGTTGGCGGGGTCGGCCTTCGCCGCGTCGGGTCGCGTGTCGCCGCTCTGCCGGTAGGTCGCCGAGAGGAGGATGGTGCGGTGCATGGCCTTCACGCTCCACCCCGAGCGCACGAACTCCGCGGCCAGCCAGTCGAGCAACTCGGGGTGCGTCGGCTTCTCGCCGCGGGTGCCGAAGTCATTCGGGGTCGCCACCAACCCCTTGCCGAAGTGGTGCAGCCAGATGCGGTTGACCATCACGCGAGCGAACAGTGGGTTGTCCTTGTTCACAATCCACCCGGCCAGTTCCAACCGCCCGCTCTCCTTCGGGTTCTTCAGCGGCGTGCCGCCGAGCACTTCGAGCCACCGCCGGGGTACCACCTCGCCGGGCTTTTCCGGGTCGCCCCGCAGGTGCAGTTTCGTGTCGGCCGCTTTGCCCTCGGCCACCGCATAGGCCACGTCCTGTCGCGGCGGGTTCTTCGCGTGTTCGGCCCGCTCGGTGGTGAGCGCCTTCACCGCCGCGTCGGCGTCCACCTGGGCCGTGAACGGCTTCCGCACGTCGGCGGCGAAGTGTTCGAGCACCCACCCCACGCCGTCCGGCCCGCCGGCGTGGGCGTCCTTCAGCCGCCCCTTCACCGTGATCTTTCCACTGAACGGGCTGACCCACACCAGCCCGACGTTGCCGTTCGGCGACGGGTGCGCGAACAGAGTCTTCGCCGGCAGCTTCGTCCACGCAACGATTTCCTTGTCAGTGCCGTTCGCCACCACCGACGGCGTGTCGCCGTTCCGCCACGTCACCAGCCCCGGTTTGCCGTTCACGTCCTTCACCGCCTCGGTCAACAGCGTCGGCCCGGTGCGGGTGTCGATCAGCCACCACACCGCCTTGTTCCCGTGGCCGTCGGCGTGTGGGTTGCCCGCGAGTAGGTCGGGCACGAGGTCGTTCGTCGCGTTCCACACCCGCTTCGCCCCGCCCACCTCGGCGATCTCCAACTGCGTCAGCGTGGTATCGGCTCCGTGGTTCTTCAGGGGCGTGATCGAGAGGAACACCACTTCGCCCTCTTTCACATCCACTTCCTTCCCGCCGTCGAACGCCTTCTCCCCGCCGTCGGCGATCTCGCCCGTCGACAGCACGTTCCTCGCCTTCACGAACGCGGCCTGCACCTGCTGGGCGTGCTTCACCTGCTCGCCCCGTGCCGCCGCGAGCGCGGCGTCGACCTTCGCCAGTTTCTCCTGATAGGGCTTCACCGTCCGCTCCCACTCGGCCGGGGAAACGAGCGGCACCGTGTCACGCGGCTGCTGCGTGTGTTCGCAGCCGGGGAACGGGAAGCGGGTGCTGTCGAGGATGCCGTACAGGGCGTAGTAGTCGCGGGCGGAGATGGGGTCGTACTTGTGGTCGTGGCAGCGGGCGCAACCAATCGTGAGGCCGAGTAGCGCCTTGCCGAGCGTGTCGATGCCGTCCTCGTGCGTCAGGTGCATCGACTTGGTGATGTCGAAGTCGAACCGTCGGGCCGTCGCCAGGAAGCCGGTGGCGATCACCCGCGGGGCGTACTTGTCCGGCGAGCCGGTGGCCGCGATCAGGTCGCCTGCGATCTGCTCCCGCACGAACTCGTCGTAGGGCTGGTCGCGGTTGAAGGCGTCGATCACCCAGTTGCGGTACCGCCAGGCGTGCGGCACCGGGTGGTCGCTCGTCTCGCCGGCGGTGTCGGCGTACCGCACCAGATCGAGCCAGTGCCGGCCCCACCGCTCGCCGTAGTGCGGGCTGGCCAGCAGCCGTTCGACGACCTTCTCGTAGGCGTCCTTCGACTCGTCCTTCAGGAAGGCGTCCACCTCGTCGGGCGTCGGCGGCAGGCCGGTCAGGTCGTAGGTGACACGCCGTAGCAGCGTCCGCTTGTCGGCCGGTCTGGAGAGTGACAGCCCCTTGTCAGTCAACTTCGCGGTGACGAACGCATCAACCGGGTTGGAGTATTCGCCCTTCGGCACGGGCGGGGCTTTCACCGGCTGAAACGCCCACCACTTCTTGGCGTCGGCCACGGTCATCCCGCCGAGCTTTGCCGGACCGCCGTCGCGGGGGTCGGCCGCACCGTCGGCGATCCATTTGGCCAGTGCCGCCACTTCCGCGTCGCTCAGCTTCTGGTCGGGCGGCATCTGCTTCAGCCCGCCCTTCCCGCGAACGGCCTTCATCAGCGGGCTGTCGTCGGGTTTGCCCGGAACGACCGCCGCCCCGCTGTCGCCTCCCGTCTGCCACCCGGCCTTGCTGTCGAGCCGCAGCCCGCCCTTCTGCTTCTTCTCGCCGTGACAGCCGATGCACCGTTCCAGGAGGAGCGGTCGGATTTGTTTCTCGAAGTGGTCGTCCGCACGAGTGGCGACGGCGAGGAGGAGGAGCGCGGCGGCGGTGAGGGTCAGTCGCATCGGAAAGGGGCGTCGTGGGGAACTGACGACCGGCGGGGTTGACTGTCGAGTTTATCCGTTGGGCGAGGGTGGCTCCATTGCAAAGTGAATTCGGATGCGGCCGAGTGAGGTGTACTGTGAGCCGGCCCGCCCCATTCTGGGGCGGGCCGGTTCGTTTCTCTTACATGTCCGGTGTGGCGGCGGCCACCGCGTCCGTCAGGTCGTCCAGCCCGACTGCCGCCTCCGCCCCACCCACCACCAGCCCCACCTCGTTTCGCCGCACTTCCACCGTCACCCCGTCGGCCACCGATTGGGAACCCGACGGCCTCTCGCTGAGCACCGTCATGAGTTCTTCGGGCGGAACCACCGCCCGCCCCAATTCGACACCGCCGGAGCGATCCGTGACGGCCACCGACACCTGTTCGCCCGCGGCCTCGACCGCCACCACCCGCTCGGCCCCGGTGGATTGAGAAACGCCATCAATCGTCATGTCGCACCTCCGCGCGAAACGTTCATCGTACCGCGCGGGGCCGAGTCGAACACCGGAGAAGTGCCGCGTCTGTCGTCGCGGCGAGCGAGTGGGGTGGTCGGTGGGGGGTTAGTTGCCGCAGGTGGAGCAGCCCTGGGAACTCTTGCACCCGGCCGCGCCCGAGATGGCGGCGAGGGCGAGAACGAGACAGACGATGATCTTGCGCATGGGTTGACCCTTCCGTGGTTTTTTTGACACGCCCCGATCTTGGGGCGTGCTTTCGTATCGGGGGGAATCCCCGTCCCGGTCGCCCGGATTCGGCGCAAGTTTCCCACCCGCCCCAGGCGATGGTCCGGTTGTAACTCTCGGGCCGGGTGTGCCGTGTGTGCGGGAGAATAGAATCGTCCTCATGCACCCCGTCACCCGACTACTGGACTCGGCCGCGGCCGGCGATCAGGCCTCCGTGTCTGCGCTGTTGCCGCTCGTATACGACGAACTGCGGCGGGTGGCGGCGGCCCAGATCGGCCGCGAGACGGTCGGGCAGTCACTCACCGCCACGGCGCTCGTTCACGAAGCGTACCTGCGACTGGTCGGCGATCAGACGTTTCAGAACCGCGGCCACTTCTTCGCGGCGGCGGCCGAGGCGATGCGGCGGGTTCTGGTGGACGCGGCCCGCAAGCGGGGCCGGCTGAAGCGGGGCGGTGACCGCCAGCGGATCGACCTGCGACACATCCCTTCGGTGGCCGACCTGCCGCCGGACGACCTCCTCGACCTGGACGACGCGCTCACCGCGTTCGCGGTCGAAGACCCGACCAAGGCCGAACTGGTGCGGCTACGGTTCTTCGCCGGACTGTCGGTGGAAGAGGCGGCCGACCTGCTCGGCGTGTCGCGGGCCACCGCCGAACGGCACTGGAGCTATGCCCGCACCTGGCTGTTCGACCGGCTGACCACGTCCGAAAAAAAATCCGCCGGAGGGTGAGGGGCGACTCCCCCCGACGACGCATGAATGGGCGGAACCAACTCCGGGTGCCGTATGGCGGTCGATCCGAAGCACGTCGAGTCGGTGTTCCACGCGGCGCTCGACAGGTCGCCCGGCAGGGAGCGGTCGGGCTACCTGGACGCCGCGTGTGACACCCCCGAACTGCGGCAGCGGATCGACCGCCTCCTCGCGGCCCACGACGACATCGGCGCGTTCCTGGACGGCGCCCGGCCGACACCACCCGCGAGTACCCGGCTCCGGAGGCGGTGGGGAGTGTGGTCGTCGGCCGGTACAAGCTGCTGGAGAAGATCGGCGAGGGCGGGATGGGCGTGGTGTTCATGGCCGAGCAGACCGAACCTGTGCGGCGTTTGGTGGCGGTGAAGCTCATCAAGCCGGGCATGGATTCGCAACAGGTGCTCGCCCGGTTCGAGTCCGAGCGGCAAGCCCTGGCGCTCATGGACCACCCGAACATCGCCAAGATTCTCGACGGCGGGGTGACGGAGGCCGGCCGGCCGTTCTTCGCCATGGAACTGGTGAAGGGGATGCCCATCACGCAGTTCTGCGACGAGCGGAAACTGTCGGTGCGGGAGCGGCTGAGGCTGATGGTGCCGGTGTGCCAGGCGGTGCAGCACGCCCACATGAAGGGCATCATCCACCGCGACCTGAAGCCGGGCAACGTGCTGGTGGCACTCTACGACGGCGTGCCAGTGCCGCGGGTGATCGACTTCGGCGTGTCGAAGGCGGTCGGCCAGCGGCTGACGGATCGCACCCTGTTCACCGGGTTCGGCACCGTGGTCGGCACGCCCGAGTACATGGCCCCGGAGCAGGCCGAGTTCAACCAACTGGACATCGACACGCGGGCGGATGTGTACACCCTCGGCATCCTGCTTTACGAGTTGATCACCGGCAGCCCGCCCATCGACGGCGAGCGGGTGAAGAAGGCGGCGTTGCTGGAAGTGCTGCGGGCCGTGCGGGAGGAGGAGCCGCCCAAGCCGAGCACGCGGTTGAGTTCGCCGGCGACGCCCGCGAGCGTGGCGGCCAACCGACGATCCGAGCAGGACCAACTGACCAAAGCCGTGCGGGGTGAACTCGACTGGATCGTGATGAAGGCTCTGGAGAAGGACCGCGGCCGGCGGTACGACACGGCCGGCGCACTGGCCGACGACCTGGGGCGGTTCCTCGCCGCCGAGCCGGTGCTGGCCCACCCGCCGACGCTCGCGTATCGGGTGCGAAAGTTTGTGGGGCGGAACAGGGCGGCGGTGGTGGCGGCAGCCGGCATCGCGGTGGCGCTCGTCGCGGGCACCGGGGTGAGCGCGACGTTGGCGGTGCGAGCGATGCAGGCCGAGCATGTGGCTTTGCAGGCGAGCGAGCGGGCGACGGAGGAACGCGAGATTTCTCAACGGCTGGCCGAGGGCGAGCGGGCCGCCCGCGAGGAGGAGAAGACGCAGAAGCTGGCGGCGCAAAAGAGCATGGAAGAAGCGAAGTCGGTGGAGGCCGACGCGAAGGCCATGCTCGCCTTCTTCGACAAGGCGATTCTCGGTGCCCCGCGACCGCAGCAGGGCGGGAAGGACGTGACTCTGCGGCAGTCGCTCGACCGGGCGGAGCCGGACATCGCCAAGGCATTCGCCGGCCGCCCCCACGTCGAAGCGGCCATCCGCGAGCGGTACGGCGAGACGTATCGACAGATGGGCGATTTGCCCGCCGCCCGCCGGCAGTACGAACTCGCTCATTCGTTGCGGGTGAAGGCGCTCGGCCCGGACGACTCGTCGACGCTGAGGAGCGGCAACCAGTTGGCGGCGGTGTATCGGCTGCTCGGCCAGTACGACCTCGCCCGCCCGCTGTACGAGGACAACCACAAGCGGACGCTCGCCCTACACGGCCGGGACCACGCCGACACGCTACGGGCGGCGAACGGGCTGGCCCTGCTGTTGCACGAGTTGGGCGAGAACGACCGGGCGGTGCCGATGTTCGAAGACACCCTCGCCCGCCGGCGGAAGTCGCTCGGGGCCGACAACGCCGACACGCTGGTGAGTCTGAACAACCTGGCCCTCGGGTACTCCGCCCTCGGTCGGCACGACGACGCGGCGAAGATGTACGAGGAGGTGTTCGAGCGGCGGAAGACGAGCATTGGGGCGGACAACATCAACACCCTGCTCGCCCAGACGAACCTGGCGATGGCGTACCACCGGGCCGACAAGAGCGAGCGGGCGATTGAGTTGCTCACGCCGGTGGTGGCGAGCTTCAAGAAGACCTACGGCGACGACGGGTTGCACACCCTGCGGGCGCAGAACCATCTGGTGGTGGCGTTCACCAAGACCGACCCGCCCGCCGCGGTGAAGCTGGGAGAAGGGACGCTCAAGCTCCGCAAGGCGAAGCTGCCCGCAGACCACCCGGACACGCTCACCAGCCAGCACAACCTGGCGCTGGCGTATCGTGCGGCCGGGCAGACGGTGGAGGCGGTGCCGTTGCTGGAGGAAGTGGCCGAGCGGTTGAAGAAGGTGTACCCGGAGGATCACCCCGACCGGGTGCAGACGCTGGGGTGGCTGGCGATGGTGTACCGCGAGACGAACCAGCCCGAGAAGGCCGACGTGATCGAGAAGCAGTTGCCCAAGAAGCAGTGACACTTCTGTAGCCGGGGTCTGTGACCCCGGACCGGCCTCACAGAGGCCGGCTACAGACCCAAAGCCCATTCCCAACCCCGTGTGAGTGCGGCCGGTGCCGTTCGTGCCGGCCCGCGCTCGGAGGTGCCCTCATGTCCGTGTCGAAGCTCTTACTCCCGCTCGCGGCGGTGTTGCTTGCCATTGCCAGTACACCCGCCGCCGAACTCGCCCCGGGCAAGCCGCCGCTCACCCAGGAGTTGGCCGACCTCCGCCGCGACGCCGTCGAGGTGGTGTTCTACGTGCAACTGACCGCCCGCCAGCTCCGCGAGCACCAGCGGCTGTACGCCTGGTACTGGAAGTACGCCACCGCCGACTGGCAGAAGGCCGAAACCGCACTGCTGCCGACCTTCAAGGACGCCTTCGAGAAGGACGACGCCCACCGCGCCGACCTTCGTAAGAAGCACGCCGACGCCTGGGAGAAGGACTGCAAGGCGAAAGCCGATTTGGGCAGCCCGTACCACCAGTGGCTGCTCAAAACCGTGAACGACGCCCGCAAGGTGATCGCCGACGGCCCGCCCGCGCTGCGACGCGACCACCTCGACAACACGCTGGAGTTCATCCAGTGGGGGTTGCGGATGCAGCTCACCAGCGGGCAGCAGGAAGACTTCCTGAAGATGGTGCCGAAGGAGTGGAACGCGGCCGACGCGAAGGACGACCGGAAGACGATCATCGACGAGTTCCTGCCGGCGTACCGCAAGGTGGTGCGGATGACCCCGGACCAGCGGAAGCAGGTGCAAGAGCTGGCCGAGAAGGAGCTGGTGGATGGGCTGAAGACGCCGGAGTCGGGGTTGGACAAGTGGCTGGCCGATGCCCACGCGACCGCCAACAAGACGTTGGCCGACGGCCCGCCGGACAAGCTGACCGCCGGCGGCACCCTGCAACACGCCGACTGGTACGACTGGTGTCTGGGCGTGCGGATGGACGACGCCACCCGCGCCGAACTGCAACGGCTCATCCTCCAAGACTGGAAGGAGATCGAGACCAGCCGCTCGGGCAGCCTGTCCACCGCCCGCCTGATGGACGACCCGCCGAAGGGCGGGGTCGGTGAGCTGAGCCGACTGCGGGACACTGCCAGCACGCTGCTGTTCATCTGCGGCCAGCCGGACAACAAGGTGAACAGGGCGGGGTTCGAGGCGTACCTGAAGGCCCATTCGGCGAAGGACACGCTGCCCGTGCCGACCGACGGCACGGTGATCGCCAAGGGCGACAAGCCGCTCACCGAGGGGCACGTCGAGTGCGCCCGGCGGATGTGCGAGTGGGCGCTCGGGCTGGAGTTCACCGCCGACGAGAAGAAGGAGTTCCGCGAATTGCTGCTCGACGAGTGGAAGCGGGAGGACGCCGGGGCGATGACCGGCAGCCTGTCCCTCTCCTTCACATACACCCGCGTGGCCCAACTGCCGCTAGCCGAGCGGGCCCTCATGCAGCCGTTCACCGAGGCTCAATACGTGGAGACGATCCGCGAGTCGTCGAAGACGGACAAGACCGACGCCTGGCTGAAGCAGAAGTACGAGGCCAAGAAGCCGCCGCTGGTGACGGACAAGCCGGGGGCGACCCTGCAGGACGCGGACGCGCTCTGCGAGCTGATCCACTTCCAGGCGATGCAGGTGACCGGCGGGGACAAGGGGACGGCCGACCGGGTGAGGGCGGCCACCCTCGACCGGGTGAAGGCGGGCAGCGGGTCGCCGACGGAGATCGCCGGGGCGCGCAAGCAACTGGCCCTCATCCGCTTCGGCTGGCCGGCCATGAGCGAGACCGACCGCCAGGAACTCCGCGACCGCTGGGCCATGCACCTGGAGCCGGTCGGGGTGAAGCCGAAGCTGGCGGCGTGGCAGACCACCCCGGCCCCGTCGAAGGAACTGGACTACCTGGACGCCATGAAGAAGCTCCAGCAGCAGCAGCAGCAGACGGCCATGATCTACAACATGCTGAGAATGCAGCACCAGACCAACATGACCATCATCCGCAACATGGGCAGCACGCCGTACCGCTACGAGTACCGGTACGAATACCGCCGCCGCTAACCCACCACCCTTTCCCACCCAATCGGAGACAGGCCATGACTGTTCAACCCAAGATCGTGCCGGCCGGTGAAGGCCCCAACTGGGCCGTGTTCGACCAGACGGTTCGCGGCATGCTGTTCGCCAAAGACACCGGCGGGCGGATCGCCGTTACTGAGGTGACGGTGCCGCCCGGCGACGGCCCGCCGCCCCACGTCCACGACCGCGAAGACGAACTGTTCTACATCCTCGACGGCGAGTTGGAGGCGTGCAGCAACGGCGTCTGGACGACCGTCACCGCCGGCGGCACGGTGTTCCTCCCGCGGGGGCTGCCGCACACCTTCCGAAATGCGACGAATCGCCCGTGCCGGTTCCTGGGGGTCATCACCCCCGGCGGGTTCGAAGGGTTCTTCGCCGACATGTCCGCCCTGGCCGCCGCCGGGCCGGTCAGCCCGGCCGAAGCCGTGGCCGTGGGGTCCGAGTACGGCGTCGCGTTCCTGGCCGGGTAGGGCGGTTCACAGTGAGGCGGAACGTCGGTCCGCTGTCGCCGTCCTCGCTGCGGCCGGCGACAGTGTGCAGCCGCTCCAGCCGAGCGAGACCGGCGCGTACGGTGACCGGGTGTCGAGAGCCGCGACCCCCACCCGCGTGGCGACCCATCAGGTGTGGCGACAGCGGACCACACGAAAACTCGTCGCCGCGGCCAGCACGGTGTCCGTCCACTCGTGCTCGTCGAAGTGGTAGCGGATCTGGATCGCACGGGCGGCACCCGACCGCAATCGCTCCAGGGCCACCGCCGGCGGCATGCCGTCGCCGTTCGCGTACTCGGCCGGCCCGCCTTTCTCTCGGACGCCGAGCACCGTACCGGCCGTTTCGATGTCGGCGAACAGTTGGGCCAGAGTCGCCGCGTCGAGGACTCCATCCACCATCAGGGGCACGGGTGGGCCGTCGGCGAACGTCGGCTGGGTCATTTCCGGCCTCCGGTGAATTCCACCTGATCCAATGTCGCACTCGGGGCGTGGCACTGGGTGCAGTTGGTCAGCCACGGGTGGGTGGTGCGGGTGCCGGGGCGGGTGACCAGCCCGTGGCAACTGGCACACTTCTCCCGCATCCAGGTGTGGTGCGGGATCGTGGGCGGGGCGCCGGGGTTGGCCCGCTCGCCCGGCCCGGCCCGGTCGACGCCTATGAAAGTCGTTTCGACCGGCCCGCTCACCTGTTCGACGTGGCACTGGGTACAGTTGGTCATCACCGCGTGGCTCATCTTCGACGCCACCCGGTCACCCACCTTCACCCCTTCACCGTGGCACGCCAGGCACGAGGCGGCGGACTGTGAATCGACCGGATGCGGGACGGTCGGCGGTGCCCCGTCGTAGGCCCGATTCTTCGCCCGGTCGGCGAGGGCGGCCAGTTTCATCTCATCGGTGCGGACGACCGGGGCGAACACGTCGGGCGAGTCGAACTTCAACTGCGACAGGCTCCGGTCCCACCCGACGTTCGGGCGGATCGTCGCCGTGGGCAGGTCGGCATACCCGACGGCGGGCGGGGCGGAGTGGTGGTCCGCGGGCGGCGGGGCGTGCCGTTCCGCACGGGCCGGCTCGCGGAGGCCGGTCAGGAAGCCGAACAGGGCGATCCCGACCGCCACCGCTGCGAACAGCGTGGCGAACCGTTGCAACCGTCGGGGCAACAGGTCGGTCGCCGTGTGCGGGTGGTCCGGCGGTGGGGGCGATTGGGTCATGACATCTCCTGATCACCCGGCGGTTGACACCGGCGGTTCACCACTCAGGCGGACACCTTCACCAGCCGCACGGCGCACTTCTTGAAGTCCGGCTGTTTGCTGAACGGGCAGTGCGCCTCCAGCGTCAGCCGGTTGATCAGCTTGGATTCGTCGAAGAACGGCACGAACAGGTGCCCCTTCGGGCACCGCCCGCGGCCGTCGATCACCGCCCGCAACTCCAAACTGCCGCGACGTGTTTCCAGCCGCACCGTGTCGCCCGTCTTCACCCCGAGCGCCGCCGCGTCCTCGCGGCTCACTTCCACATACGCCGCCGGCATGGCCCGCTTCAGTTGCGGCACCCGGCGGGTCATCGTGCCCGAGTGCCAGTGCTCCAGCACGCGGCCGGTGTCCAGCCACAGCGGGTAGTCCTTGTCCGGCATTTCCGGCGGCGGCACGTACGGGCGGAACCAGATGAACGCCTTGTCGTCGCCAGCCACCGAGTGATAAAACTGCACCCCTTTGCCCTTGCTCACGTACGGGTCGTACTCTTCCAGGAAGCGGTAGCGGGTCTCCTTCCAGGTGCCGTCCGACTGCTTCACCACCGGCCACCGCAGCCCGCGAGCTTTCGTCAGCTCCTGGTACGGGGCCACGTCCTTGTGCTTGATTTGCGTGAACGGCCGGTATTCGTCGTACAGCTTCTCGTCCACGTTCACGGTGCCGTAGTAGTTCTCCCACTTCCAGGCCTCGACTTCGTTCCCCTTGTCGTCGGTCATGTGGAACAGGAACTTGCCGTCCGCATCCGTCATCCCCTTGTGACCCAGCTCGAACAGCTTGCGGGCGACGGCGATCGTCTGCCAGCAGTCGTCGCGGGCGTCGCCGGGCGGGTTCACCATCTTGAACCACTGCTGCGTGCGGCGTTCGGAGTTGCCGTACACCCCGTTCTTCTCCACCCACATGGCCGACGGGAGCACCAGGTCGGCCAGTTCGGTCGTCGCCGTCGGGTACACGTCGGACACGATGAGGAACTTGTTCGGCAGCTTGGCCTTCGCGTCGAACAGCTTGTGCACGTTCGGCAGGGTCTGGCCGGGGTTGGTCACCTGCACCCAGAGCGTGTCGATGTCGCCGTCGGTGGTGCAGAACTTCTCCCACATCTCCACCGTGTGGTAGCCGACCTTCGGGTTGATGCGGCCGGCCGGCAGGTTCCACAACTTCTCCGCCTTCGCCGCCTGCTCCGGCTTGTCCACCCGCAGGTCACCCGGCAGGGCGTGGGAGAGCGTGCCCACCTCCCGCACCGTGCCGCACGCCGACGGCTGCCCGGTGAGCGACTGCGGGCCGTCGCCCGGCCGCCCCCAGTGCCCGCTCAGCAGGTGCACGGCGTGGATCAGGTTGTTCATGGCCGTGCCCTGCGTGTGCTGGTTCGGCCCCATGCACCACAGGCTGAGAATCTTCTTCGACTTGTCCGCGAACAGCTTGCCGAGCAGTTGCAGTTGCTCGACCGACAACCCGCTCGTCTTCGACACGTTCTCCGGCGTGTATTCGGCGACGAGTTGCTTGTACTCGGCGAACGTGCACGGTTCGCCCATCAGCGTCTGCGGGTCGCCCGCCTTCTTCCACGGCTTGCGGAAGGTGCAGTGCTTCTCCACGAAGTCGGTCGCCACCGCGTTCGCGGCCGTCACCTGCTGGGCGATGCAGTTGGCGATGGCCAGGTCGGACTGCGGCTGGAACACCAGCACGTGGTCGGCCCGCTCGCTGGTGCGGGTGTGCCGGGTGGTGAGGTCCACCAGTGTGATCTTGTCGCCCTTCAGCTTGCGGTCGATGAACCGGCTGAACAGCACCGGGTGCATCTCGGCGAAGTTGTTGCCCCACAGGACGAGCACGTCGCAGTGGTCCAGGTCGTCGTAGCAGTTGTACGGCTCGTCCACCCCGTAGGTGCTGATGTACCCGGTGACGGCCGACGCCATACACAAGCGGGCGTTCGGGTCGATGTGGTTGTTGCCCAACCCGCCCTTGATGAACTTGTTGGCCGCGTACCCCTCGGGCACCGTCCACTGGCCGGACCCGTAGATGGCGAACTTCTGGGAGGCGACAGCGATCCGCTTGGCGATCGTCTCGATCGCCACATCCCAGGTGATCGGTTCCAGCTTGCCGTTCTTGCGGAGCATCGGCGTCGTCAGCCGATCCTGGCCGTACAGGATGTGCCCGACGTGATACCCCTTCACGCACAGGAGGCCCTTGTTCACCTCCGCCTGCCGGTCGCCCGAGACGGCCACCACTTTGCCGTCCTTCACCCCCACCTGCACGTGGCACCCGGTGCCGCAGAAGCGGCACGGGGCTTTGTCCCACTTCACGCCGGGCAGCACTGGCAGTTCCAGGCCACCCGGCGGCTTCGGCGGGTCGGCCGCGTTCACCGGGCGACTGGCGACGACGGACGCGGCGGCGGCCATCGCGGCCGAGCGGATGAACTGGCGGCGGGTCGCTTCAAGCACCGGCATGGGTCACCTCCTGCTCGGCGTCGTCCCAGTGGACGAACACCACTTCGACGCCGACCACACCGGGCAGCGCCTCCGCCCACTCGTGCCAGTCGTGGGCGGCTATCGGGTCGGTCGCTTCCAGCGTGACGGCCCGGCACGGTCCGGAGGCGTCACCGAGGGTGAACGGGCCGGCGGCGGCCAGCTCACCCTCGGCACCGCCGGCCAGAGCCGGGTCGTCGGCGAACGTCACCACGAGTCCGCTGGTGTGCATGACGAGCATCCTCGTGGGTTCGACGAGGGTAGATTACCGTCGTTCCGGCGGAATTCAAGAATAAAAGAGTTCTAGTTCTTGATTTCACCGGAAGACCCGGTATCCTGCCCGCAGACCGCTCTCGGAGAGCTGCTATGTGGTGGACCCTATTGCGACGCGGGTGGGTGGTCCTGCCGGCCATGCTGGTCGGGTGCGCCCGGCCGTCGGCACCCGCTACGGAAGCCGCACCGTCTGTCGGCGAGCGGCACCCGGTCGTGATCCGCACTCCTCACGGCCCGCCCGGTGTGCCCACGGGCACGTTCGACGAGAAGGGCCGGCCGGTGACGACCGCGTGTGCCACCTGCCACACCACCAGGCCGGCCAACGCCGGAGCGAAAGTCGGCACCTCACTGGCTCAGTTCCACCAGGGGCTGGTCGGCAAGCACGGTCAGTTGAGCTGCACCGCGTGCCACAACCCGGCCGACGGGTACGCCTCGCTCCGGCTCGCGGACGGGAAACGCGTGCCGCACTCCGAGGTGATGACACTTTGTGCCCAGTGCCACGGGCCACAGTTCCGCGACTACCAGCACGGGGCCCACGGCGGCATGACCGGTCACTGGGATCTGACGAAGGGGGGCCGAGTGCGGAACAACTGTGTTGACTGCCACGACTCCCACGCCCCGAAGTACCCGACCGTCTCGCCGACCCCCGGCCCGAACGACCGATTCCAGACCGGAGGCGGCGGCCATGAGTGATGGGAAGCGAATCTCGTTGCCGACGATCGACCGCCGGACGGCGGTGAAGGCCGGGGTGGCCACGCTCGGGCTGGCGGCGTGGGCGGCGGCCATCAAGCCGTGGTTCGAGTGGACGACGGAGTTGAACACCGACGAGTTCTTGCAGAAGCACTACCGCGAACTGACGCCCGAGCAGCTTCAGACCATCCTGAACAAGCTGACCGCCGACGCCCGCGAGGCGACCGGCAAGCCGGTGACGGTGAAGGACCACAAGCCGCTCCCCGGCGTGTCGTTCGCCTACGCCCTGAACCTGAGCATCTGCATCGGCTGCCGCAAGTGCGCCGAGGCGTGCCACGTGGAGAACAACCACGACCGCCCCAGCCACCAGAGCTACATCCGCGTGTTCGAGATGCAGAAGGGCGGCATCGACTTCGAGAAGGGGGACGCCACCTACGACCACCCGGTGCCGGCGAAGGACAAGTACTACATGCCGGTCCAGTGCCAGCAGTGCGAGAACCCGCCGTGCGTGAAGGCGTGCCCGATCGAGGCGACGTGGCAGGAGGCGGATGGGATCGTGGTGGTGGACTACAACTGGTGCATCGGCTGCCGGTACTGCGAAGCCGCCTGCCCGTACCACGCCCGCCGATTCAACTGGGAGAAACCGCAAGTCCCCGCGAACGAGGTCAACCCGAACCAGAGTTATCTGAGCAACCGCGTTCGCCCGCAGGGGGTGATGGAGAAGTGCACGTTCTGCCTGCACCGCACCCGCGAGGGGCGGCTGCCGGCCTGCCTGGAGGCGTGCCCGACCGGCGCCCGCGTGTTCGGCAACGTGCTCGACCCCGAGAGCGAGATCCGGTGGGTGCTGGAGAACAAGCGGGTGTTCGTGCTGAAAGAGGAACTGGGAACGAAGCCGCGGTTCTACTACTTCTTCGACAAGTGACCGGAGCCGAACGATGACCGTGAGACAGGAGGCCGTCGGCTACTCCCGCTTCCTCCGCCGGTCGCTCCACGTGGCGACCGACGGCGGGTGGCTGTTCTACGCCTGGATGCTGGTGCTCACCGCCATCGCCCTGGTGGGGGCGAACGCCTGGGCCGTGCAGGTGCGGGACGGCATGGCGCACACGAACATGTCGGACCACGTGAGCTGGGGGCTGTACATCGCCAACTTCACCTTCTGCGTCGGGCTGGCGGCCGGCGGGGTGATGATGGTGATTCCCGCCTACCTGTACCGCGACCACGACATGCACGAGGTGGTGATCGTCGGCGAGGTGCTGGCCGTCGCGGCCATCGTGATGAGCACCCTGAGCGTGGTGGTGGACCTCGGCCGGCCGGACCGGTTCTGGCACCTGATGCCCGGCATCGGCAAGTTCAACTGGCCGGTGTCCATGCTCACGTGGGACATCATCGTCCTGAACGGCTACCTGCTCATCAACCTGCACGTGGTCGGCTACCTGCTGTACACCCGCTTCCGCGGGCGGACGCCGAACCCGAAGTGGTATGTGCCGTTCGTGCTGCTCTCCATCGTGTGGGCGATCAGCATTCACACCGTCACCGCGTTCCTCTACTGCGGCCTGGGCGGGCGGCCGTTCTGGAACACCGCCCTGCTCGCCCCGCGGTTCCTGGCCAGCGCGTTCGTGTCCGGCCCGGCGTTCATCCTGCTGGTGCTGCGGGTGGTGCGGGTGGGGACCGACCTGCCGATGAACCCCGGCCCGGCCCGGCTGCTCGTGCAGATCATCCGTGTGGCCGCGGTGGTCAACCTGCTCATGCTCGCGTCGGAGTTGTTCACCCTCTTCTACACCGGCGGCGGACACGCGGCGTCGGCGAAGTACCTGTTCTTCGGCGACCACGGCAAGAACGGGCTGGTGCCGTGGATCTGGTCGGCGATCGCACTCAACCTGATCGGCGCCGGGCTGTTCTTCACCCCGGCCGCCCTCGAACGCGGGTGGACGCGGGTGGCGGCGTGCCTGATGGTGATCGTCGGCATCTGGATCGAGAAGGGGATGGGCCTCATCGTGCCCGGGTTCATCCCGTCCACCTTGCACGAGGTGGTGGAGTACGCCCCGAGCCTGACCGAGTGGAAGGTGACGGCCGGCATCTGGGCGTTCGGCCTGCTGCTCCTGACGGCCATGCTGAAGGTGACGGTGGCGGTGTTCACGAATCGGATGGGGGGCCAGTCGGCGCCGGCTCCGCCAGTGGCGCCGCCGGTCGACGTGCCCCACTTTCACACAGACCTCTAAGGAGAGTGCCATGATTCACGAAGTGCACGGCGACATCCTGCTGACGAAGTGCCAGGCCGTCGCCCACGGGGTGTCCCCCGGCGACCACTTCACCCACGGGCTGGCCCTCGCCCTGCGGGAGAAGTACCCGGTGATGGCGAAGGACTTCCGCCACTACGCGCACCAGTGTCACCCCAAGCCGGGCGAGATCTGGGAGTGGGGCGGGGTGGGCGGGGTCCGCGTTTTCTGCCTGATGACCCAGGACGACGCGACCGGCCGCGGCGGGCAGCCCGGCCCGGCCACCGAGGCGACCGTCAGCCACTGCCTGAAGCGGCTGCGGCACGAACTGGACACCGGTGAGGTGAAGAGCCTGGCCCTGCCGCGGCTGGCCACCGGCGTCGGCGGGTTGAGTTGGGAGGCGGTGTTCCCGCTCATCCAGAAGCACCTGGGGGATTCGCCCGTGCCGGTGTACGTGTACACCCGGTATGAGAAGGGTGTGGCCGCGAACGAACCGCACTGACCGGATGCCCCCTATGACGCCTTACGGCAAGACCGCCCAGACCGCCATCGCCGCCGTCAGCCGGCTGGCCGAGGTGTACGACCCGGTCAAGCGGGTGAAGCTGAACTCGGCCGACATCGCCGGCAACCGGCACCTGCCACAGCCGGTGGTGGCGAAGGTGCTCACCATCCTGTCGCAGGCCGGGATCGTGAACGGCTCGCCCGGCCCCGGCGGCGGGTACTGGCTGGCCCGCCCGCCGGAGGCGGTGTCGCTGTACGACGTGGTGAGCCTGTTCGAGCGGGCCGAGGAGAACGTCAGTTGCCCGTTCGGCCCGCAGTATTGCGGCACCGGCCCGCACTGCCCGCTGCACTCCGACTTGCTCCGCGTCCGCGAGCAGATGGTGACGTTCCTGAAGACCAGCACGTTCGCCCGATTCGTCGGCTGGACCCCGCCCCCGCCGCCCCCACCCGAGAAGGGCGGGAGGCGGTCGCTCAACATCCTGCCGAAGGCGTGACCCGAACGGCCCGGAGGACACCCGTGACCACACCCCTGACCGCTCCCGCCCCGGCCGAACCGCTCCCCCTGGCAGTGCAGAGTTACGGCCTGAGCCACCCCGGGCGTGTGAGACCGAATAACGAGGACGTGTTCGTGGTGGGCGAGCTGGCCCGCACCCTGATCGACCGCCACACCAACGTCCCACAGCCGGACGAGACCCACAGCCGCCACCGCGGGCACGTGCTCCTGGTGGCCGACGGGGTCGGCGGGCACGAGGCCGGAGACGTGGCCAGTCGGCTGGGCACGGCGTGCGTCGAAGAATTCCTGCTAAACACCTTCCGCCGGTTCGCCGCCGCCCCATCCGCCGACGGCCAGTCGGCCCTCCGCGAACTCCAGGCCGCACTCCTGCGGGCCGACGCCCGTCTGTTCGACGCGGCCGACCGCCACCCCCAGTGGCGGGGCATGGGCACGACGCTCACGATGGCGATCGCCTCCGGCCGGCGGCTGTTCGTCGCCCACGCCGGCGACAGCCGCTGTTACCTGTACTCCGGCGGCTCGCTCCGCCAGTTGACCTCCGACCACACGTTCGCCGCCGACATGGCCCGATCCGGGCTGATCACCCGGGCGGAGCAAGACCACCACCCGTGGCGGCACGTGGTCACCAACCTGTTGGGCGGGAGCGAACACGGCGTGCGGGCGGAGGTTCACCTGCTCGACCTGCACCCCGGCGACGTGCTGCTGCTGTGTACCGACGGGCTGACGGAGATGCTGACGGACGCGGCAATCGCGGCCGTGCTGGCGGCCGAAGCCGACCCGCAAGGGGCGTGTCGCCGGCTGATCGACGAGGCGAACCGGAGTGGCGGGGTGGACAACGTGACCGCCGTCGTCGCCCGGTTCGACACGCCGCCCTGTCCGACCTGTGATCGAAATTAGAGCAGGTTCAGCGTGCCCCGCGTCACGCCCAGTTGGTTCACGGCTTTCAGTTGCATCCACGTCTGCCTGCCGTCGTCGGTGCCGTCAATCACCCGGCGGTACTGCTCGACCAGCTTCACCGCCTGCTCCGGTGTCTCGCGCAGCAGGTCGATGCGGAACCAGTGGATGGCCAATTCCTTCTTCCGGCTGACGTACTCCGCTGCGGATTGGGGGACGCACAGCCGCGGATTTGTCCACTCACTCGGACCCGGCGGTGACACCCGCACGGGGTTACAGCCCCGGTGACAGGTTGTGTCTTGCGTCCCCCCCGAGGTGTCACCACCGGCGTCGCGGTGGGACCAGTCGGGCCTGAAAAATTCGAGCGAGGTCATCTTTCGGGCAATCGCTCCTGGCCTCATTTTTCAGGGTTCCGAGAAACCATTGCCCTCATTTTGCTCGCTCACACCCTTGTCGCACGCCCTCGGGTCGTCGCGGTCGGCGCACGGTCTGCTTTTGGAGTCGGTTCACACGCCGCAGTGTCCTCACCGACGCCGCGGCCGCCGATACCACCTGCGACGGACTGGGGACTCTGTCACCCAGAAGAACGGAGTACGTCGCGACCGTCGAACGGGGCCGACACGATGGCCGACGTGAGTGACAGCCAGGTCAACCTTTCTGCCGTCTTCCCGGACTCGCATTCCGCCGTGCCCCTCTCGCGGGTGGAATCACTCCGGGGGACGAGTGCCGCCGGGCCTCACACCCTCGGCTCGCCCCCCCCCACAAAGAAAGTGTGGGCCGGTCCGGTGTCGGTGCGCCGGATGCTGGCGGGAGTGCGACGGTACTGGTTCCTCGCGGTGGTGCTGGCGTTCGCCTCCGCCGTGTTCGCCTTCTACCTCGTCAACAGCCTGCTCGGGACCCCGGCGTACACCGTCCGCACCCAACTGCACGTGGCCCAGAACAAGCCGATCATCCTGTACGACACCGCGGAGGGGAGAACAGACTTCTCGACGTATCAGCGGGGGCAGATCGCCATGCTGAAGAGCCGACGGGTCCTACAACACGCGATCGACCGGCTGGCCGACAAACACCTCAGCCTGATCGAGAACAACCCCGACCCGTTGGGCTGGCTTGAGACGACCATCCAGGCCGATTTCGCCCTCGCCCCCGAACACCTGCGGATCACCCTCAAAGGCCCCAAACCGGACGAGCTGATCTTCATTCTGGACGCGGTCCGCGAGAGCTACCTGGCCATCTGCGTGAACGCCGAGCAGGCACGCCGGAAGGAGCGGTTGACAGATCTCACAGCCCTACTGGAGGGGTCCACCAGGCTCCGGGACCAGCGGTTGGAGGAGATCTGTGACCTGGCCGAGAAGGACGCCAACACCCGCGACCCGAACATGGTGAAGGCCACCCGCGACGACGCCTTCCTGTTGACCCAGCAACTCCAGAACCACCTGCGGGGGGTTCAAGTCACCATCGAACAGGCGAAAGTCGTCCCGATCACGCCGGGACTCCCGCTCCCCGCCCCCCCGGTCGTGCAGGAGCCCGCCTCCCAGCACCTGCAGGACGCGTTCGACCGCGACCCAACGCTCGCCAGCGAGACCAGCCGACTGGCCGCGGTGGACGACTACCTCCAGGACCGGCGGGTGACCCTGGTGCGGTATCGGGAGGACGAAGGCTATCGTGAGAGACTGGCCGAGCGGGAGGACCTGGGAAAGAAGATCGAGGAGCGGAAGCGGACGATCGCCCGCAACCTCCGTTCGGCTGCCCGCCCCACCGACCCGGTCGCCGTGCCCAACGCCGCGGCTGATGGTGAGGTCCTGATCCAGAAGATGGAGGGGTACGCGGCCGTATTGAAGGACAAGATTCGCGCGCAGGAGGACCGGACCGAACGGCTCACCCGCTCTCTCCTCAAGATCGAAGCCATCCGGGTGCAAGCCGCCCGGGAAGACGCGCGGGTGACGGACATCACCCGGCAGATCGACACCGTGGAGGTGGAGCAAAAGGCCCCCGACCGCACCACCCTGCTGGAAGAGGCGGTCATCTCCCAGGTGCCGAACCCGGACAAGCAGTTCAAAACGGCGCTGGGGGTCGCCGGCGGGGCGTTCGTCTCCGCCTTCCTTCTGGTGGGCGTGCTGTCCGCCCTCCGCCACCGGGTGGAATCGCCGGCGGACGTGGCCGGCATCGCCCCGCTCTTGGGCACCCTCCCCCGCGTCGCGCAGGCGGCGCGGGAGGCGCTCGCCCCGCCGGCGTCGGTCGCCCACCGGAACCAGTTCCACCGCCTGTGTGACGCGGTGGATGTCATCCGCTGCCTCACCCTGCCCAAGCGAGGGCCGCACGGCTACGTGCTGCTGGTGACCAGCGGGGCGGCCGGGGAAGGGAAATCGACGGTGAGCGGGCTACTCGCCGGCCGCCTCGCCCGGTGCGGGTACCGCACCCTCCTGGTAGACGCCAACGTGCGGCACCCCGGCACCGCCGCCTATCTGCCGGCCGAAGAAACGGACGGGTACAGCGACGTGGTGTGCGGGCTGGTGCCACTCGAGGCCGCCCTCCAGCCGGGGCCGGTGGACGGACTCGACCTGCTCACCGCCGGCCGGTCGGACGCCCACACCACGAACGCGTACCTGGACAGCCGCCTGCCGGAACTGCTGGCCGAACTCCGCCGGCGGTACGACGTGGTGGTGGTGGACGGCCCGCCGGTCCTCACCACGCCGGAGGCGGTGGTCACCGCCCGGTGGGTGAACGGCGTCCTCTTCACCGCCCGCCGCAACGTCAGCCGGGTGGGCGACCTGCGGGAAGCCGTCGCGCGGGTGAAGGCCGTGTCCGCCCCGGTGTGCGGGATCGTCCTGTCGGAAATGGAACGCTCCCCCCAACTGTCCTGACGCGACCCACTCGAAGGACCAGCCCGATGAACCAGTCATCGCCCGCGGTCGCCGACGGTGGCACCCCGCTGCCGTGGTGGAAGCGGGGCTTCGACCTGCTGTTCGGGTCCGCCGTCCTGATCCCAGCCCTGCCGGTACTGGCGGTCGCCGCCGCCCTGGTGAAGCTCACCTCGCCCGGCCCGGCCGTGTATACGCAGGTGCGGGTGGGGCGGAACGGCCGGCCTTTCGTCATGTACAAGCTCCGCAGCATGACCCACAACTGTGAGGCGACGAGCGGCATCATCTGGTCGTCGGGCAAGAGCGACACGCGGGTGACGTGGATCGGCCACATCCTGCGGAAGACGCACATCGACGAACTGCCACAACTGTGCAACATCCTCCGCGGGGAGATGAGCCTGGTCGGCCCCCGCCCGGAACGGCCGGAGTTGGTCGCCCAGTTGGAGACGCAACTTCCCGGCTACCTCGGCCGGCTGGACGCCAACCCCGGGCTGACCGGCTTGGCTCAGGTGCAACTGCCGCCGGACAGCGACCTGGAATCCGTCCGGCGGAAACTGTCGCTCGACCGGCTCTATGTCGACCGCCAGAACCTCTGGCTCGACCTGCGACTGGTCGTCGCCACGGCAGTCGGTGTGCTGGGCGTCCCGTTCCACCTGTGTCAACTGGTACTCGCCGTGCCGACCGAAGCCGAAACCGACGCGAACTACGGGTCGGCCGAACGGCCCGCCCTGCCGTCGCTCCGAACCCAACAAGCCTAACCGGAAACACCACACCGCATGAGTGCGCTCACCGGGGTCAATCCGGAACTCGCCGTCGGCACGACGGCCGTCAGCCCGACCGACGCCCCCCCGCCGTCCGACGCCCCGTTCGTCCGCATCCGCCCGACCGGCCGCTGGCAGGTGTTCCACTTCGCCGACGTGTGGGCGTACCGCGAACTGCTCGTCTTCCTCGTCTGGCGGGACGTGAAAGTCCGCTACCGGCAGACCGCCCTGGGAATGGCCTGGGCGATCCTCCAGCCGGTGCTGATGATGGTCGCCTTCACCGTCTTCTTCGGCAAGCTGGCCGGGCTGCCCTCGGGCGGGGTGCCGTACCCGCTGTTCGCCTTCGCCGGGCTCATCCCGTGGCTGTTCTTCGCCGCCGCCGTCTCCACCGCCGGGAACAGCGTGGTCGGGTCCGAGCGCCTGGTGACCAAGATCTACTTCCCCCGCATCGTCATCCCGTTCGCCGCCGTCGGGGCTGCGGTGGTGGACTTCCTCATCGCCTTCGTGGTGTTCGTGCTGGTGGCCGTCGGGTACGCGGTCGCCGGCCACCCGATCCCGCTCGGTTGGTCGCTGCTGCTCGGCCCGGTGGCCTACGCACTGATCGTCGCCGCCGGGCTGGGCGTCGGCACCGGGCTGGCGGCGCTGAACGTGAAGTACCGCGACTTCAAGTACGTCATCCCGTTCCTCGTCCAGTTCTGGATGTTCGCCACCCCGACGGTGTACATGCAGCCGGCGACCGACCCGGACGGGCTGCTCGGCTGGGTGCTGTGGCTGAACCCGATGACCGGGCTGGTCGGCACCTTCCGCGCGGCCTTCCTCGGGTTGCCCATCCCGTGGGTGCAGTTCGGCGTGTCGGCGGCGGCGGTGGTGGTGCTGTTCTTCGCCGGGTGCGCGTACTTCCGCCGGGTGGAAGGCGAGTTCGCCGATGTCATCTGATCTCTCCTCCGGTCGGAGTCGTCCCATGGATCGCGTGCGGGTGGGCGTCGTCGGGTGCGGGTACTGGGGGCCGAACGTGATTCGGAACCTGGCCGCCTGCCCGAAGACCGAACTGGTGGCGATCTGCGACGCCAACCCGGCCCGACTGGAGTCGGTCGGCCGCAGCTATCCGGCCGCGGCGAAGGTGAGTTCGCTCGACCAGTTGCTCGACGCCGGCGTGGACGCGGTGGCCATCGCCACCCCGGTGTCCACGCACTTCCCGATCGCCTCCCAGTGCCTGCACGCCGGCAAGCACGTGTGGGTGGAGAAGCCGCTGGCCGCCAGCACGCGGGAGGCGCAGGCGCTCACCGACCTGGCGGCGAAGGTCGGGCGGGTGCTGATGGTCGACCACACGTACCTGTACACCGGGGCCGTGCGGAAGATCAAGGAATTGATCGACGGCGGCGAACTCGGCGACCTGTACTACGTGGACAGCGTCCGCATCAACCTGGGCCTGTTCCAACACGACGTGAACGTCATCTGGGATTTGGCCCCGCACGACCTGTCCATCATCGACCACCTGCTCGGCGGCACCGCACGCAGCATCTCGGCGTGGGGGTGCGGGCACGCCACCCCGGACATCGAAGACATCGCCTACGTGAACATCGACTACGGCGACCGGCTGATGGCCAGCGTGCACGTCAACTGGTTGTCGCCGGTGAAGGTACGGCAGATGATCTTCGCCGGGTCGAAGAAGAGCGTCATCTTCAACGAGCTGAACCCGACCGAGCCGGTCAAGGTGTACGACCGCGGGATCGAACTCTCCGACGGCGAAGAGGAGATGCGCAAGCTGCGAGTGGGCTACCGCACCGGTGACGTGTGGAGTCCGCACGTCGAAGCGGCCGAAGCTCTTCAGGTGGCGGTTTCGCACTTCGCCGACTGCGTCCGCACCGGGGCGACGCCGGTGAGCGACGGGCGGATGGGGGTGCGGGTGGTGCGGCTGATGGAGGCCGCCACCCGCAGCATCAAGGCCCAGGGCGGGCGGATCGCCCTGACCGACATGGGAGTGACGAATGGGTACGGGGTCTCACGAGCGGGCCGATCCGGCGAACGGCCTGCGGATCTCCCCCTCGGTACGGCTCGGGCGTGACGTCGCCGTCCACTGCTTCGTCAACCTGTACGGGTGCGCCATCGGGGACGAGACGCGGGTCGGGGCGTTCGTCGAGATCCAGAAGAACGCGACCGTCGGCGCGCGGTGCAAGATCTCCAGCCACACGTTCATCTGCGAAGGCGTGACCATCGAGGACGAGGTGTTCGTGGGTCACGGGGTGATGTTCATCAACGACCTCGACCCGCGGGCGACGGCCGACGGCATACCCCAGGCCGAAGCCGACTATGAGATGGTGACAACGCGGGTGTGCCGCGGGGCGTCGATCGGCAGCGGGGCCGTCATCATGGGCGGCGTGACCATCGGCGAAGGGGCCCTGATCGGGGCCGGGGCGGTGGTGACGAAAGACGTGGCCGCCAACACCGTCGTCTGCGGCGTCCCGGCCCGTCTGCTCCGAACGCGGGCCTGAATCATTCGACGGCTTTTCCGAACTCCACGACACCGAGACATGACCCGAATCGCCCCCACACCCGCTCGTGAGGCCGCCCCGCCGGCCCGCCTGCCGGTCCCGTTCATGGACCTGAAGGCCCAGGCCGCGTCCGTCCGCGACGAGGCACTGGCCGCTTTCGCCGGCATCTTCGACTCCGCCGGGTACATCCTCGGCCCGCACGTGACCGACTTTGAGACGGCGTTCGCCGCCTACTGCGGGGTGAAGCACTGCGTCGCCCTGAACACCGGAACGTCCGCCCTGCACCTCGCCCTGATCGGGGCGGGCGTCGGCCCCGGCGACGAGGTGATCACCACCCCGCTCACGTTCGTCGCCACCACCTGGGCGGTCAGCTACGTGGGGGCCACCCCGGTGTTCGTGGACGTGGACCCGAACACCGGGCTGATGGACCCGGCACTGGTCGAACGGGCCGTCACCCCGCGGACCAAGGCCGTCCTGCCGGTCCACCTGTACGGCCAACCGTGCGACCTCGCCCCACTGGTGCAGCTGGCCACACGGCACGGGCTGACGCTCATCGAGGACGCCGCCCAGGCGCACGGGGCCACCTACCGCGGTAAGCCGGTCGGCGGGTTCGGCCAGGCCGGGTGCTTCAGCTTCTACCCCGGCAAGAACCTCGGGGCGGCCGGCGAGGGGGGGGCGGTGGTGACCGACGACGACGAGTTGGCCGCCCGCTACCGCCGCCTCCGCGACCACGCCCAGCCGCAGCGGTATCTCCACACCGAACTCGGGTTCAACTACCGCATGGACGCCCTCCAAGGGGCGATCCTGGGAATCAAGCTGAAGCGGCTGCCGGGGTGGACCGACCGCCGCCGCGAACTGGCCGCCCGTTACCTGGAACGGCTCGCCGACCTGCCCATCGACCTGCCGGTGGTCGGGCCAGGCCGCGACCCGGTGTGGCACCTGTTCGTCGTCCGCCACCCGGAACGCGACCGCTTGCGGGCGGCGCTCGAGGGCGCCGGAGTCCAGACCGGACTGCACTACCCGGTGCCCGTCCACTTGCAGCCGGCGTACCAGCACCTCGGGCATCCGGCAGGAGCGTTCCCGGTGGCCGAACGGTTCGCCCGCGAGTGCCTCTCCCTCCCTCTCTACCCCGAGATGACGGCCCGCCATCAGGACGCGGTGACGGCGGCGCTGTCGGACGCTCTCGCCGGAGGCTACTAACCCATGTCGTTCACGTTCAATGGCGCGACGGTGCTCATCACCGGCGGGGCCGGGTTCGTCGGCTCGCACGTCGCCGACCACTTGTTCGCCGCCGGGGCGGGCGAGGTCCGCACGCTCGACAACCTGATCCGCGGGCGGCGGGAGAACCTGGAGGCGGCGTCCGCCCACCGCGGGCTGAAGGTGATCGCCGGCGACGTCCGCGATCGCGAGGCGGTGCGGGCGGCCGTCGCCGGGTGCGATTTCGTGTTCCACCAGGCGGCGCTGCGGATCACCCTGTGCGCGGACAAACCCCGCGACTGCATCGACGTGCTGTGTACCGGCACGCTGAACGTGTTCGAGGCGGCGGTGGCGGCCAAGGTGCGGAAGGTGGTGTTCGCCTCGAGCGCGTCGGTGTACGGCGCGGCGGACGTGTTCCCGACGGCCGAGACGCACCACCCGTACGGCAACCGCACCCTGTACGGGGCCGCCAAGCTGTTCAACGAGGGCATCGCGAACGCCTTCTACGACGGGTACGGGCTGCCGGCCGTCGGGTTGCGATACTTCAACGTGTACGGCCCGCGGATGGACCTGACCGGTGCGTACACCGAGGTGTTCGTCCGCTGGCTGGACTGCGTGGACAAGAACGTGCGGCCGGTCATCCACGGGGACGGGTCGGCCACCATGGATTTCGTGTACGTCGAGGACGTCGTCCGCGCCAACCTGCTCGCCCTCGCCGCCCCGGCCGACAACCACGTGTACAACGTGGCGTGTGGCGGGGAGACCTCCCTGCTCGAGTTGTGGCGATCCATCCAGCGGGTGACAGGGGCGCATCACCTGGAGCCGGAGTTCCACCCGCCGCGGAAGGTGAATCCGGTGCCCCGCCGGCTGGCCGACACCCGCAAGGCGGAGCGGGAACTGGGGTTCACCGCCACCGTCACCCTCGACGAGGGGGTTCGCCGACTGGTGCAGTGGCGGCGGGACGCCCAGCGGGCGGCGACGGTGTCCGACCTCACCCCGTACCCGTTCCCCTCGCCATTTCGGTCCGAACCGCTCACCCCGGTCAAGGTCGGGGGGGGGAAGTCATGACTGCCGCCAAGCGCCCGACGATCCCCATCGCCAAGCCGGAACTGGGCGAGGAGGAGGCCGCCGCCGCCCGCGCCGCCATCCAGTCCGGGTGGGTCACCCAGGGACCGCAG